>JAAZOP010000324.1 GCA_012797735.1 Myxococcales bacterium | reverse complement strand
GCCGCCTGGCGGGCCGGCGGAGCCTTGGCCTTCGCCGGCGCGGTCTTCCGCGACGCCCGCGGTTTGCGGCCCGCCGAGGGCCCGCGCTCCTGCCGCGGCCGTTCCGCGGCGGCCGGTGCGGTCTCCGCCGCCCGGCACAGCATCCGGTGCAGGCAGCGCAGCATCTCCGCGCCGGGCCGCTCGCGCAGGTGGAGCGCGCCGCCGCGGCAGCGGTCCCACGCCTCGCACGTCACGCAGTCGCCTCCGCGGGCCCAGGCGCGGTCGCGGAACACCTGGTAACGGTCGCGCCAGACGTCGCGGAACCGGTCGCGCGACACGTGCCCCTGCGCGAACGCCGGCCCCAACTCGGGACAGGCGCCGATCGAACCGTCGCGCAGGATGCCGCCCGTGGTGATCCCCGCGCGGCACTGCGAGAGATACGGCCGCACGATCCCCTCGAACTCCTCGCCGACGTACCCCTCCTCGCAGAACTCCGGCTTGGGCAGCAGACCGTCGGCGCGGGCGTCGCGCACGAACTCGAGCAGCCGGCGCACTTCCGCGGGCCCCGGGACCAGGTCGGGACGCTCGGCGGCCCGGCCGATCGGCATCACGATCCCCAGACGCCAGAGCGGAACGCGGGCCTCGGCGACCATCCGCCGCACCTGCGGGAGCACCGGGATCACCGGCCGCGTCACGGTCGTGATGATCTCGAGCTTTCCCTTGTACCCCGCCGCGCGCAGGTGCCGGATCGCCTCGGCCACCGCCAGCGTCGAGCCGCGGCCGCGGAGGCGGTCGTTGAGGTCCGGAGGAGCGTCCATCGAGAGCGAGATCGAACCGATGCCGCAACGGACCATCTCCCGGGCCGCGGCCGCGTCGAGCAGGCGGGCGTTGGACACCATGCCGTAGGGGAAACCGAGCCGCCGCAGCTCGGCGAAAATCGAGAACACCCCTTCGCGCAACAGCGGCTCCCCTCCGGTCACCGCCACCATCACGCGCCGCGCATCGAAATCCGCCGCCACTTGGCGGATCTGCTCCAGCCATTCCGGGATCGTCAACTCCTTCGCCGTGTCGGTCGGCAGGCAGGAAGAACCGCAGTAGGCGCACGCCAGGTTGCAGCGACGGGTGATCTCCAGGAACAGGTAGCGCAGCGGATGCTCGCGCATCAGACCGTCGAGCATCTCCACGTGCTTCGACCACCGCGCGGCGTCGGGCGGCACGGGCGGCACCGCCGCCGCGGCGCGGCGCGCGCTCGCGGACGTCGGCTCGGACGGGTCGCTCATGGAACTCCCGGGTCGGCGCGCGTCGGCCGGCGGGCCTCAGCCCCCATCGGCCGGCATCGGTCCGTAGAACGTCGCCGGCCCGGAATCGTCCCCGCCCGCGTCGGACGGCATCGGTCCGTACAGCATCGGGGGCTCGCCGTCGTCCCCGCCGGCGTCCACGGGGATCGGACCGTAGTAGGCGGCCGGCGCGTCGTCGCCCACGTCGCCGCCGCCGTCGGTCGGCGGCGGACCGTACCAGGTGGGCGAGTCGAGGTCGACGTCGGAACCGCCGTCCACGGGCGGCGGACCGTAGTAGTTGACCGTGTCCGAGGAGATGTCGCCGGGAACGTCCTCCACCACGTCCGGCACGTCGGCATCCGCATCGGCGCCCGCCCCCTCCCGGCAGATGCGGCCCCATTCCACCGTGTGGCCGCAACCGTCGTCGTAGGTCAGGGGCGTCGGGTCGCAGTACCACCCGGGACCGTAGTTCACGATGCACTGCGTGTCCGACGTGCAGGTCGCCGGGCCGTAGTACGCGGCCGGCGTGCAGTCGGGGCCGACGTCGCCGGCGGTGTCGGCCGGCGTGTCGGCGACCGCGTCCCGGTCGTCGTCGTCCCCGCTGTTGCAGGAGACGAACGCGCCGCCTCCGGCGAGCGCCACCGCGACCATCCACGGACGCAGCTTGCGAACCTGTCGCATCCACCGTACGAGCATCACGACCTCCCCGCGGCCCCTCGGGGCCGCCCCGGCCTGTTCGTCCCGGCTAGCATGACGCGGAAGCGGTCGCG
>JAAZOP010000323.1 GCA_012797735.1 Myxococcales bacterium | reverse complement strand
CGGGCTGGTGCGCCCCGGCGAGACGGTCGCGGCGCTGATCACGGGCAACGGCCTCAAGGACGTCGCCGCGGGCGGGCGGGCGGTGACGATGCCCGAGCCGATCCCCCCGACGCTCGACGCGCTGCGGCGCCGCGCCGCGGCGGGGGCATCGTGAGCGGCGGTCCGGGCGCGGAACGAGCGAGATGATCAAGTACCTCGGCTCCAAGCGCGTGCTGGTGCCGCGCCTCGTCGCCGCGTTCGGCGCGCTCCCGCGGGTCCGCACCGTCCTCGACCTGTTCAGCGGCACCTCGCGCGTCGGCCACGCCCTGAAGCGGGCCGGCCTGCGCGTCACCGCCAACGACCACCTCGCCTTCGCCCACACGCTGGCCCGCTGCTACGTCGCGGCCGACGCCCGTCGCCTGCGGCGGCCGGCCGAGCGACTGGTCGCGGAGCTGGCGCGCGTCGCTCCGGCGCCGGGGTGGTTCACCGCGACGTATTGCGAGCGCGCGCGGTTCTTCCACCCGCGGAACGGCGCGCGGATCGATGCGATCCGCGAGGCGATCGCCGCGCGCGGACTGCCCCCGGACCTCGAGGCGATCGCCCTGGTGTCGTTGATGGAGGCCGCCGACCGGGTCGATTCGACGACCGGCGTGCAGATGGCCTACCTCAAGCGCTGGGCGCCGCGCGCGCTCCACGACCTCGAGCTGCGCGTCCCCGATCTGCTCCCCGGCCCCGGCGACGCCCTGCGGCTGGACGCCGTCGAGGCCGCCCGCCGGGTCGAGGCCGACGCCGCGTACCTCGATCCGCCCTACAACCAGCACAGCTACCTCGGCAACTACCACATCTGGGAATCGCTGGTGCGCTGGGACAAACCCCCGGTCTACGGCGCCGCGTGCAAGCGGGTCGATTGCCGGGAGTACCACAACCCGTTCAACTCGCGGCGCGGCATCCGCGGGGCGCTGGCCGAGGTGCTCCGCGCGCTGCGCGCCCGGTGGATCGTCGTCTCGTTCAACGACGAGGGATACCTCTCGCGGTCCGAGCTGGAGGCGCTGCTCGGCGAGCGGGGGCACGTGGAGGTGGCCGAGTTCGACTTCAAGCGGTACGTGGGCGCGCAGATCGGGATCTACAATCCGCGGGGCGAGAAGGTCGGCCGCGTCTCGCACCTGCGCAACCGCGAGTTCCTGTTTCTCGTCGGCCCCGACCGCGCGGCGCTCCGGCGGGCGCGCGCGGCGATCGGGGTGGAACAGCTCGCGCTGTTCTGAGTCCGCCTTGCGTTCCCGGCAGACCCGGATGGAGGGAACGTTCGTTCCGGCGACTTCCACCCGCCGCCCGCGCGTTGCCGGGCGAGGGAAGTCGGCGGAGGCCGTCCGACCCCCCTTGCGGGCGGGACGCGCAGCGCCTACCTTGGCACGGCCGGGCCGGAGGGCCCGCACAGGGAGGAAAGGATGGCCGCGCTCCTGATCCGCCGCGCCCTGGCCGTCGCCACGATGGACGACGCGCAGACCGAGCTGCGGGACGCCGACGTGCTGGTCGAGGGTCCCGCGATCCGCGCCGTGGGCCGCGACCTCGCGCCGCCGCCCGGCGCCCGGATCTTCGACGCCAGCGGGATGGTCGTCGTCCCCGGCTTCGTCAACACGCACCACCACCTGTACCAGACCCTGTTCCGCAACGTGCGCGACGTGCAGGACGCGACGTTGTTCGAGTGGCTCACGGCGTTGTATCCGCGCTGGGCCGGGATCGACCCCGAGGCGGTCCGCACCAGCGCGCTGGTCGGCCTCGGCGAACTGCTGCTCTCCGGCTGCACCACCGCCGCCGACCACTTCTACCTCTTCCCGCGCGGCCGGCCGAACACGATCCTCGACGAGACGGTGGCGGCGGCCCGGGATCTCGGGATCCGCTTCCACCCCACGCGCGGCTCGATGAGCGTCGGCGCGAGCCAGGGAGGGCTGCCGCCCGACGACGTCGTCCAGGACGAGGACGAGATCCTGCGGGACAGCGAGCGCTTCATCGCCGCGCACCACGACCGCTCGCGGTTCGCGATGTGCCGCGTCGGCCTCGCCCCGTGCTCGCCGTTCTCGGTCTCGCCCGAGCTGATGCGCGACACGGCGGTGCTGGCCCGGCGGCACGGCTGCACGCTCCACACCCACCTCGCGGAAACCCTCGACGAGGAGAAGTACTGTCTCGATCGGTTCCGCAAGCGCCCGTTCGAGTACGCGCGCGACCTGGGATGGACCGGGCCGGACGTCTGGTTCGCCCACGCGGTGCACCTTTCCGAGGCGGAGATCGCGGAGGTGGGGCGGACGCGCACCGGGGTGGCCCACTGCCCGTCGTCCAACCTGCGGCTGGGGTCCGGCATCGCGCGCATCCCGGCGCTGGTGGCGGCGGGCGCGCGGGTCGGCCTCGCGGTCGACGGTTCCGCCTCGAACGACGCGTCCGACCTCCTGGCCGAGCTGCGGATGTGCACGCTGGTGCACCGCGTCGGCACCGGCATCCGGTCGATGCCGGCGCGACTGGCGCTGCGGCTGGCGACGCGCGGCGGCGCCGAGGTGTTGTGCCGCGAGGACGTGGGTCGGCTGGAACCCGGCTTCGCCGCCGACCTCGCGGTGTTCGACCTGCGCGACATCGCCTACGCGGGCGCCCTCGGCGACCCGATCGCCGCCCTGGCCTTCTGCGCGGGCCGCCGCCGCGCCGAGCTCGTGGTGGTCAACGGCGAGGTGGTCGTCGAGCACGGCCGGCTGCTGCGCGTCGATGAGGAGCGCCTCGTGCGCCGCCAGAACGAGATCGCCGCGCGCCTCGTCCCCTGACCGCACCTCGGGCCAGGCGGGGCCGAAGGTCGACCGGGGCGACGCTCCGGTACGTGCGCCTGCGAGGAGGAGGGGCATACGTGCCAACTTCGCAACCACTCTAGACTGCGCGCGTCCGCGGGCCGACCATCTGCTCCACCCGGCGAAGCGTGCCCGCGCATGCTGGCCATGCCGAGGCATCGCGCGACCACGACCACGACGCCGTGGCCGAGATCTGCGGCATGCTGCCGCCGCAACGGAGACGTCGTTCCGGCCGCCCGCCGTCGCGGGCGGCAATACGAGCAGATCTTGCGCTGCGTCGTCCCACACCAGGCCCGCGCCCGCGGCCGCCGGCGGGCCGTCGCCGATCCGGCAGTCCGCAAGCAAGCGCCGCCACCGGGCGGGTTCCGGCCCTGGCGACGGAAGCTAGGTCGTTGTGCAGGCCGGACTCGTCGAGCCCTCCGTACGCGAGCAGACGCCGGCCGCCGGCCGGCACCACCACGCTCCCGTCCTGGCGCGGCGCCGGCCCGCCCGCGCCGATGATGCCCCGCGTGGTCGCCGAGCGAAGGTCGATCTCGACGGCCGCCACGGGAAGGTGGCCCGGCGGCCCGCCCCCGACGAGAAACCCCTTGTCTCCGGTCTGCGTCGCGGCCGACCACGCCCACGGCCCGCGGTTCGTTCCCCCGAGCGGAAACGGCGTCCAGGTCCGGCGCCGCGACCCGAGGCCCGCGGCCGGGGTGTTGGACGGCGCGCGCCGGACGCGGTAGGAAGCGGACCCGCGATGCCGTCCGACGCGCCGCTCGACTGTCCCCATCGCCCGCCCTGCGGCGGCTGCGCGCTGCTCGGGCTGCCGTACGAGGAGCAGCTCGAGCGGAAGCGCGACCGGGTGCGCGCGGCGCTGGCGCGCTTCCCCTCGCAGCGGGACCTGCCGGTCGCCGGGTGCCTTCCGGCGCCGTCGCCGGCCGGCTACCGCACGCGGGCGAAGCTGGCCGTCGCCGTCGCGCGCGGCGCGAGCGGCGCCGCGAT
>JAAZOP010000322.1 GCA_012797735.1 Myxococcales bacterium | reverse complement strand
CCGGGGACGGGGAACGAACCGCCGCCGCCGGTGCGGCCGCCGCCGGCCGGCGCACCGGCCGGAACCACGCCGGCGGGAGCGCCGGCGAGCGCACCGTAGAGGTCGAGGCGATGTACGACTACCCGAGCGAGGTGTCCGAGGTCCGCTTCGTCGTGACGGACGACGGCCTCGAACTGATGTACCGGGAGTGGCCGGGGCCCGATCGCGGGCGTCCGCCGCTGATGCTGGTGCACGGTTTCCTGGTCGACTACCGGGCCTGGGAGGACGTGGCGGTGCGGCTGTCGGACCGGCACCGGATCCTCGCCCTGGACCTGCCGGGGTACGGGAAGTCCCCGATCCCGAAGAATGCGACGCCGGACCTGTCGCTGTTCGTGCGGGCGGTGTCGGGGGCGATTCGCGCGCTGTGTCCCGGAGCGGTGGACCTCGCCGGACATTCCATGGGCGGGGGAATCGCGATCGCCGTCGCAGCCCGCCACCCGGAGCTGGTGCGGCGGCTCGTGGCGGTGGACGCCCTGTCCTTCCCCTTCCGGTTGCCGTTCAAGGGACGCCTGCCGCTGATTCCCGGTTTCGGCCGGCTGCTGTTCCAGCGGTTGTACGGCCGCCGCCTGTTCCTCGACTACTTCCGCAGCGACGTGATGCACGACCGGCGCCGCCTGAACCTCGGCCGGGTGGATCACTACTACCGCGCGTTCAACCGGCCGGACCGGCGGGACTGGGCGTTCCGGACGCTGCCGCTCACGGCCGACCCGCAACCGATCGCAATCCTGGCCCCCCGGGTGAAACAACCGACGCTCATCCTGTGGGGCGAGCACGACCGGCTGATTCCACGGCACGTCGCGGAGTCGCTGCAGGCGGCGATCGAAGGCTCGTGTCTGGAGTGGATCCCCGACAGCGGCCACGCTCCCATCGAGGAGCAGCCGGACGAGACCGCGCGCCGGATCGCCGCCTTCCTGGAATAGCCCCGGAACGGCGGGCCGCCTCGACGCCGGCGGCCCGGTCGCCTATCGCGCGGCACGCACCCGGACCCGCAGCGCGCGCCGGCCGTCCCGCTCGCCCATCGGACGCAGTTCCAGGACGCCGCGCGCCAGCTTGCGCCGGTTGCGGGCCCGGTCGCGCACCTCCAGCCGCGTCGGCTCGACATCGACGACCTCGAGCCACCCCAGCGCCGGATGGTGCAGCAGATCGCCGACCTGGGGTTCCACCGGCCGCTCCGCCTCGGCCAGAGCCTCGCTCGCCGCGACCACGTCGTCCCAGCCGACAGCCCCGGCCTTCGGCGGCACGGTCCCGCCGGCGGCGGTCGCAGGCCGCGACGAGGCGGAGTCGCTGCGGGCGGACCTCGGCGAGGCCGGAGAAGAACTTCCGGAAGCCGCGGCCGGACGTCGCGCCGGGCGGTCGCGGCCGGACGGTGCGGCGTGCGGACGACGAGCGAGGGGAGACTCGTGACGGCGGGTCATCGGGCGGAGACTATCCGGGAATCGGCTAGCGGGCAAACAGCCGGCGCACCTCGGCGTAGTCGGCGTCCGCCGCCGGCTTGAACGAATCGACGCGGATCGAACGGCAGGTCTCGGCGCCGTCCCCCGCGCACAGTCCGAGCAGGGCCGTGCGCATCGCGGCCCGGTCGGCCGCCGACGAACCCTCGAGCGCCACCACGGGCGGCCCGGGAAGCCATGGACCGGCCGCCAGCACCCGGAGCTGGTCCTTGACCGGCACCTCGTCGAACCGCTCGATGATCTCCTCCGCGACGACCGCCGCCGTGGCCTGTCCCCGGGCCACCTTGCGCAACGCGCTCATCGCGTTCGACTCGTACTGGAGGTCGAGCGACTCGGCGAGGGCGCGCTGGCCGTCGAGCACCAGGTTGCCGAGGAACCGGGCCGACTCGCGGAACGGCACCAGCACCTTGCCGGAGAGCGCCTCGACCGAGGCCGGTCCCCCCTCCTTGGCCACGACGATGTGATACCGCTGCTTGTCGCGGCCGTGCATCACGGCCTTGGCCAGCACCTCGGCGCCCAGCTCCTCGCCGTGCGCGAGGTACAGGTCGAGCGACATGCCGGCGAAGCCGGGCTTGCGGTCCTTGATCTGCTGCAGACCGACCTGGGTGTCGGGGTAGTAGTCGCCCTGGATGACCCCGGCGCCCCACCCGAGCCGCTCGCCGAGCTTGTCGAGGAAGCCGCGGACCGTCGGACCCGCCTGCTCGGTCGTACCCGGGAAGCCGGTCAGGCACAGGAGGAAGTCGCGCGGTCCGCTGACGACGACCGCCGGCACGAGCAACCCGACCACGAGCACCGGCAGCCAGATCGAACGACGTGTCATGTTCCGCATCCTTGCACCTTTCCCTGCCGGCGCCGCCCGAACTCCTTCCACCTCCCCCCCGGGCGACCGCCGGCACGCCTTCGGACGGCCATCCCGGTCCCCCTATTCAAGCGAGCAGGGGACTTCGGGCGGGCCCATTATCGGTCAACCATCGGGAATATTGTCAAATTCCGGAACCGAAGACCGTCCGAAAGGTTCAGGCGCCGGCCTTCTTCTCGGCGGCGGGGGCGGCGGCCGGAACCTCCTCGGCGAGTTCCTTGCGCATCTTCTCGATCTCGGCCTGGAGCTGTTCGTCGGTCATGCTCACGTCGGACTGCGCCGCCGCCGGCGTGGCCGGCGCCGCCGCCTCGACCGGCGGCAGGATCCCCATCTTGCGCTTCAGTTCGTCGAGTTCGACGTCGGCACCCGGGCCGGCCTCGAGCCGCCGGAATTTCTCCTCGATGTCGGAACCGCTCATCTCCGCGTGCAGTTCGACCCCGGCCTCGGCCTCGGCGGCCATCTGGTCGATCTTCTCCTCCATCCGCTTGAAGTCGCCGAACGCGGAGCCTTCGGTGATTCCGGCGAGGGTCTCGTTGATCGCCTTCTGGGCCTCGGCGCGCTTCTTGCGGGCGATGAGGAGGGTCTTCTTCCGGCCGGCCTCTTCGATCTTGGCCGAGAGCTGGGTGAGGGCGAGCTTGAGCTGTTCGACGGCCCGCTTCTGGGCTTCCCACTGGGCCTTGAACTGTTCGGCGAGTTCGGCGTGCTGGCGCTTGCGGTTGAGCGCCTCCTTGGCGAGGGCGTCGTCGCCGGCCTTGACGGCGACCATCGCCTTGCGCTCCCACTCCTTGGCGTCGCGGACTTCCTGTTCCCACTGCTTGGCGAGGCGTTTCTCGTCGGCGATGGCGACCGCGACCTGCTTCTTGGCCTTGATCAGCTGTTCGTTCATCTCCCGCAGGAGCTGTTCGATCTGGAGTTCGGGGTCCTCGGCCTTGCTGATCAACGCGTTGATGTTGGCCTTGATGAGCCTGGCGAGCCGCTGGAAGATGCCCATGGTTGCGCCTCCCCTTGCTAGCGCCCGGCGACCTCGGCCCGGCGGCTGAGCGCCAGCGCCATGTCGTCGAGGGTGGAGATGAACTCGTTGTAGTCGAGGTTCTCCAGCGGCAGGGCGCCGGAGAGGATCACGTTGTCGCCGGTCAGGCCGTAGGAGCAGTGCACGAGCGATTCGGCGTTCTCGCGCAGCAGGGCGGCGAAGAAGGCCTCGCGGTCCTTCTTCGGCACGCTCCCGACCTCGGCCCTGGCGAGCACCAGGGAGCCCTGCAACCGGACGACGATCGGCCGGGCCTCGGCCTCGACCCGGACCAGCCACGTCTCGTCATCGACCTCCTGGTGCGGCAACCCGCTGCGGATCAGGTACGCCTGGATATCCTCGCGCGTCTTCATGCTGCCTCCCCTGACGGGCCGGACATTACGGGAACGCGGGGCGGACCGCAAGCGGCAGGCGGGCGTCGCCGAATTGGCGCTCGGCGGGCGAACGCGATATCTGTCGGGTTCGCCGGCGCCGCGAGCCGCCGGAGCGGCGCGGCGGGGAGGCGTCGAGCGGACGACGGGGCGGCCGCGGAGGGCGGCCCGGCGCCGCGGAGGAGAGGCCGGCGGGAGACGGGCGATGAGCGGCAAGGACATCTTCCTTCTGGTCACGCAACTCCTCGGCGGCCTGGCGCTGTTCGTCTTCGGCATGCAGCTCATGTCGCAGGCGTTGCAGCGCACGGCGGGGGGCAAGGTGCGCAACCTGCTGTTCCACGTCACGCGGCACCGGCTGGCGGGTCTGGCGGTCGGCACGACCCTGGGCACGATGGTCCACTCGGGCGCCACGACGGTGATGGTGGTGGGTTTCATCAACGCCGGGCTGCTCACGCTGGTCGCATCGATCCCCGTGATCCTCGGCGCCAATCTCGGCACGACCCTCTCGATGCAGGTGGTCTCCTTCAAGCTGGACGACTATTGTTTCGTCGGCATCGCCATCGGGCTGCTGCTCGAACTGGTCTGCAAGCGCGATCTGCTGAAGAACCTCGGCGGCATCCTGCTCGGTTTCGGCCTGCTGTTCCTCGGGATGCGCATCATGACCGCCTGCGTCGCCCCGCTCAAGGGCAGCGCCACGCTCGAGGCGGTGCTCCGCTATTCGGACGCCTCGACGATCGGCGGCATGTTTCTCGGGATCGGCGCGTCGACCCTGGTCACCGGCATCATCCAGAGCAGCGGCGCCATGATCGGCATGCTGTTCGCCCTGGCGGGCGCCGGGGTGTTCCAGAGCATCGACCAGTTGCTCCCCCTGGTGCTCGGGGCCCACATCGGCACCTGCGCCACGGCGCTGCTCGGGTCGATCGGCACGAACATCGAGGCCCGCCGTTCGGCGGTCGCCCACCTCCTGTTCAACGTTCTCGGCGCGCTGCTGGCCGTGGCGATGGTCCGGTTCTACCGCTGGGCCATCCCGCTCACCGCGAGCGACCTGGTGCGCCAGATCGCGAACGCGCACACGATGATCCAGGGCGTCAACGCGCTGCTGTTCCTGCCGCTCGTCGTCCCGTACGCCCGCCTGGTCGAGAAGATCACGCCGTCGCGCGCCAAGCCCGCCGAGAAGAGCCATCTCGACGACCGGTACCTCGACACGCCCGAAATGGCGATCGTCGCCGCGCTGCGCGAGACGCGCCGCATGGCCGCGCTGGCCCGCCACACGCTGGTCCTGGCGATGAAAGGCCTCGTGCAGCTGACCACGGAGCCGTTCGCGGCGGCGCAGAAGAACGAGCAGGCCGTCAACGAGCTGAAGAAGGCGATCGGCGACTACGTCCTGCGCATCGCGTCGCACAAGCTCTCCCGCCGCCAGGCGCTGCTGGTCCAGCACATCCAGACCGCCGTGGCCGACATCGAGCGGATCGGGGACCACGCCACGGTGTTGATCGAACTGACCACCGACAAGGTCCACCGTCGTATCTGGTTCGACGACGCCTCGATGATCGAGATGATCGAAATGTACGAGCGCGCCGAGGCGATCCTGCGGCTGACCGAGCTGTCGCTCGACCCCCAGCTCCCCGCGGACACCCGCCGGGAGCTGGCGGCCCGGATCCTGTCGCACCGCAACGAGTACGCCGAGCGGAGCCGGGCGATCCACGAACGGCACCGGCAACGGGTCCTGGACCGGTGCGAGGACGCCCTGACGGCGATGTTCTACAACCGGTTCATCCTCTGCTTCGACAAGGTCGTTCGCCACTCCAAGACGATCGCGCTCGCCGAGATGGAACCACTGTTCTTCGTCAAGGAGAGGAAGCTGCAGCGGCCGGCGGAGGAGATCGAACGCCCCGCGCTGCCGAAGGAGGGCGGCTTCCGGGTCGACGAACGGCTCTTCTCCTTCGAGACGATCGTTCCGGGATCGATCGACCTGCCGCACCACGATCCCCTGCCCGACTTCAAGGAGACGGTGCAGCCCGCCGGCGGCGGGACCTGCGCCAACGGGCCCGCCGGCGCGGAATCTGCGGCCGCGCCGCCGTCCGCCGAGCCGAAGCCCTGACCGCCCGGAGTCCGGGCCTGCGCGAACGCTCCGGCGCGACCCTGCGCTTTCGGGATGCCGTCGTCCCCCGGTCCGGCACTACGGCGCGGGGGCCGGCGGCGGGCAGGGGGAGCGGAACGAGCAGACCCACGGCGGGGGCGCCGGCGCGCGGCCCTCGACCAGCATCCCGCGCCACGTCTCGTCCGTGAGGCGATCCGCCATCGGCCACCGGAACTCGTGGTAGGTCAGCACCGGCCCGGCGGCCACGACGGTGTCGCCCCGCCCCGGCGCGCGGAACGCCACGGCGAGCAGTTCCACGTAGCCGGTCCCTTCCTCCAGCACCTCGCCCGCGTCCACGCTCGTCATCACGTCGGCCACCAGCGTCGTCCGCGTGTCCGCCTCGTGGTAGGCCGGGCCGTCGCCGAGCGACCGCCGGCCAGCCTGCGGGGCCGCGGTGAGCCCGGCGATTCCCTGCACCAGCCCCGCGCACGTCGCGCCGAAACCGACCAGGAAGTCGTTGTCGGCCGCGTCGATCGCGCGGTCCTCGACCTCCTTGACCGCGAGATCCCGGAGGCGCGCGAGGACATCGCCGAAATCGCCGAGCAGCCGGTCGGCCCGTTCGGGCAACAGTTCCATCTCCCGCAGGCCGTTCCGGGTCATCTCGTTGAGCGCGACCAGCCGGGCGAAGAACTCCGGATTCGGCTCGACGAACCCCTTCGGCGGCGGAGGAGGCGCCTCGATCCCGCCGGGGGCGCGGCCGGTGCCCTCGGCATACGGCTGCTTGACGTACAGGATCGTGTCGTGACGGAGTTGGGCCCACGACGCCAGCGCGGCCGCCAGCGTCCGGTCCGCCCACGCCATCGACGTCTCGAACGCCTGGCTGGGCGTCGCCCGCGGGCGCACGTAGTCGCGCAGCACCTCGAGCCACGCCCAGTACAGGTTGCCGTGCCACGCGGGCGCGTCGTCGGGCGGCAACACCTCACGCGCCTTCTCGAACGCGGCGTCGTAGCCCGCGTACTGGGCGTCGCCCAGTTCCTCGAGGATCGCCCGGGCGCGCGGCGCGCCGAGCAGCGACATCACGTCGAGACCGCGGGCGAAGCCGCGCACCGGACCCTGCCGGGTCTCGACCAGCGTGAACGGCGGAGGATCGCGCGGGGCTAGCGGCGCGCCCACGGCGGGCACGGCGAGGCGTCCCATCAGGTCGGCGTCCGGCGTGTAGCGCTGGCCCATCAGACGCATCCCCGCGGTCCGGCCCGCCGCCCGCAACAGCTCCGCGGGATCGCCGTTCTGCAGAATCTGCCGGACGTTCTCCGCCGCGGCGGTCCCGGAATTGATCGCAGGGCTTCGCAGCGCCGCCATCCGGGCACGCAGCAGGTCCACGGCCGCCGGCTCGGCCAGCGCCGAGACGCCGCCCGCCGCCTCGAACAACGCCTCGACCGCCGGGCGCACCTCGACCGGCGTCAGGTCGTCGGAGAACCCGGCGAAGAAGGCGGTCACCGTGTAGATCCGCTCCCAGACCCGCGCGGCCGGGACGCCGGCGATCTTCGCCTCTTGCAACCCGCGCGCGAGCAAGGCGGCCATCCGGGCAAAGTGCCGCGCCCGCTCCAGGTCCACCAGCCCGCCGGCCGGATCTCCGTCCGCCTTGAGCAGGAAGCTCATCCGCCCGAGCCACATCATCGCCCGGAAGTAGCGCTGGAGACCCTCCGCGCGCGTGTAGTGGCCCCGCGGGATGTACTGGGAGTAGTCCTCGTCGTAGCCGAAGACGGGACTCCGTGCGAACCCGGCGTGCCGTTCGATCAACCCGATCTCGTCCGCCACGCGTCCGGCCACGCGCTCCTCGACCGCGGCCGCGGGGTCGAGCAGTTTGCGGATCACGTCGAGCACGGCGACGTCGTCCAGCGCCGCGGCGGCGACGGGCCCGGTGCCGCCGGCCGTCGCGAGCGCCTCGGCCCGCAGCGCATCGGCCAGCTGCGCCAGCATCCCGGTCAGGTGATGCTGTTCGACCGACATCAGCAGCGAATCGAACACCAGATGGTACAGGTGCAGCGCGGTGTCCGCGGTGACGAAGATCGGGACCGCCCCCGACAGCGCCTGGTAGACGGCTTGGATCTGGTCGATGGTCCGGCCGTCCGGCAGTGCGGCCACGACGAAGCCGTTCTCCGCCAGGCGCCGCTGCGCGGCCTCGTCGAGGCCGTAGCTCCGGACGAGGAGCGGAGGGATCTCGACGCCGTCGAGCGACACCGGGAGCGACCCGGCGGCCAGCTTCACCTCGTACCGCGGCGCCTCGTACCGGTAGTGGCGCTCGAACCCCGAGACCGCCCCGGCGCCGGCGGGCGGGCCAAGCGTGGCGTCGGCGGCGGCCGGGCCGGTCGCCGGGCCCGTCTCGTCAGCGTCGGCGGGCGGGGCGAGCGTG
>JAAZOP010000321.1 GCA_012797735.1 Myxococcales bacterium | reverse complement strand
GCCCCGCTCGGCCAGCGCCTGGAAGAACGGCCGCGCCGCCGCCGCATCGTGCCGCAGGTCCCACTCGATCTGCCCCATCGCCCGCAGCAGGCCCGACGACGCCTGCGCCGGACCGCCGGCCGCGGCGTACCAGCCGCGAACGCGCTGCTCCATCCGGTCGGCCGCACCGGCCTGCATCGCGGTCTCGACGTACACGCCGAGCGCTGCGTCGTGGCCGGGGCAGAGGTCGAGGGCGTACTCGAGGTAGTCGAGCGCCTGGCCGGGTTCGCTCGCGCGCGCCAGCTGCACCAGGCAGTCGGCCGCCCGCCGGCCGTCGTCCGGCCGCGGACTCGGCCCCTGCGCCCGCCGGGCGTACATCGCCGACAGGTCGTACAGCGCGTCGGCATCCGTCGGCGCGATCTGCGTCGCCCGTTCGAGCGCCTCGACGGCGCCGTCGAGGTCCTGCATCTGGTCGGCGCGCAGCGTCGCCAACTCGCGCAGCAGCGCCACCTGCCGCTGCGCCGTCGGCTCGGACTTGATCTCCAGCTCGTACAGTTTCGAAGCGCTGCGCATGTCCCCCGCGCGACGGTAGATCTCCCGCGCCAGGTACAGCGCGAGCACGTTCGAGGGGTCGATCGCGTAGGCGCGCTTGTAGCAGCGGATCGCCTCCTTCGGGTCGTTCTCCACGCGCTCCTTGATCTCGCCCAGGTTCTGGTACAGCCGGCCGCGGAGCCGCGCCGTCTCGGGGATCTCCCCGAGCTGTTCCACCGAGAGGATGCGCTGCGTGATGAGCTGCGTCAGGGCGCCCAGGTTCTGGTCCGCGCGGTACAACTCCTCGAGCTTGTCGCCGATCGCCTCGTGCGTCGGATGGATGCGGAACGCTTCCTCGAGGTCGCGCTGTCCCCGGGGCCGGTTGTTCTCGCGGTCGATCCAGACCAGCGCCGCCTGCAGCAGATGCTCGGCCCGCTCGCGGGGGTCCGCCAGGTTGCCGGCGCGAAACTCGTACAACTCCGCCAGCTGCGCGTTCTGTCCGCTCTGCGCGAAGAAGTCCCGCAACACCGCGAACGAGGTGGGGTCCGTCGGATTCTCGATCAGGCGCCGGTGGTGCAGCTCGAGTTCCTGGTAGTCCATGACCGCTCCATCCTCCCGCCGTCCGAACGCGCCGCGCCACCTCGGAGGTCTCGCGCGCCGCCGTCACGGTCCGCCCGCGGGCGAGGCGGGCGGTTCCGCGGGGTTGCAGCCCCGGAGCCCGCCCGTCGTCGCGTCGCGTTGTATCATCCTTGCCCCGCGTCGCACAAGCGTCCCTCCTCCTCGATCGCGCGCGCGATCTGACGGCCGTAGTACGCGCCGACCGTCACGTACAGGAACGCCAGCACGAAGAGGTACTCGGGGAACAGCATCAGCGGTGCCACGACGTAGACCACGGCGATGTTGGCCATCTGGAACCAGTTGAACCACCGCAACCGCCGCATCCGCAGCTTCGGCAGCGGGAAGCGCGTGACCATCAGCACGCCGGCGCAGAGCAGCACCAGCGGGGTCAGGAGGACCAGCGACGAGGCCTCGGGGCGGCCGGCCAGATGGCGCACGGCCACGAGGTACCCGGTCGAGATCAAGGCCCCGCACATAGTGCTCGGCAACCCGAAGAACAGCCGGTCTCCCAGCGCCGCGGTCTGCACGTTGTAGCGCGCCAGCCGCGCCGCGGCCAACACCGCGTAGCACGCCGCCGCCACGTACATCGCCACCCGCGCCGCCCCGCCCGCGAACTCGGGCAGCGCCAGCGCCTGCTGCCCCAGCAGGAACGCCGGCGCCAGCCCGAAGGCGCAGAAGTCGGCGAACGAGTCGAACTCCACGCCGAAGTTGCTCTGCGCGTGGAGCAGCCGCGCCAGGGCCCCATCGACCTTGTCCAGCAGCACGCACCAGACGATGCACCAGGCCGCCATCTTGAACTGCCCGTGCGACGACAGGTGGACCGAAGCCAGGCCCAGCAGCATCGAGGCGGAGGTGGCGAGGTTCGGCGGGAGGTAGCGCAGCTTCTGCAGCACGAGCGAACCATAGCGAAACCGGCGCCGGCCGTCCACCTCCGGACGGCCCGTCCGGCCCCGGCCCGCGGCCCGGGCGGACGTTCGCGGAGGGCCGGCCCTACAACGCGTACAGTTCGCCGTACTTCGAGCGCAGGTAGGCCACGTACGGCCCGGCCTCCACCGGTCGCCCCGTCGCCCGGCGCAGCAGGTCGTCCGGCTCGTACTTCCGCCCGTGCCGGTGCACGTTCGCCCCCAGCCACTCGCGGAGCCGCCCGAGCTCCCCGCGGGCGATCGCCGCCGGCAGGTCCGGGTCGTCGCGCACCGCCGCGTCCCAGATCTGCACCGCCGCCAGGTTCCCGAGGCAGTAGGTCGGGAAATAGCCGAACGACCCGCCCGACCAGTGGATGTCCTGCAGCACGCCCTGCGCGTCGTCCGGCGGGACGATCCCGAGGTACTCCCGCATCCGGTCGTTCCACGCCGCCGGCAGGTCCGCCACCGCCAGCTCGCCGCCGAGCAGGGCCAGTTCCAGATCGACCCGCAGCATCACGTGCAGGTTGTAGGTCACCTCGTCCGCATCGACGCGAATGAACGACGGCTCCACCCGATTGATCGCGCGGTAGAACGTCTCGAGCGGCACGGAGGCGAGCGCGGGGAAGTGCGCCTGGAGTTGCGGGTAGAAGTGCGACCAGAAGCCGCGGCTGCGCCCCACCACGTTCTCCCACAGCCGCGACTGCGACTCGTGCAGGCCCAGCGAGGCCGCCCGTCCCAGCGCCCCCCGCGCGTACTCCTCCGCGATCCCCTGCTCGTACAGCGCGTGCCCGCCCTCGTGCATCGTGCTGAACAGCGCCGAGGAGACGAACCGGCGGTCGAAGCGCGTGGTGATCCGCACGTCGCCGCGGGCGACGGGCGAGGTGAACGGGTGGGCCGAGCGGTCCTGCCGGCCCCGCTCGAAATCGAACCCCATCCGCCGCAGCACCACCAGCCCGAACGCCTCCTGCACCGCCTCGTCGAAGTCGCCGGCGAGGCACGCGGCATCGATCGGCCGGCCGCGCGTGCGGATCTCGGCGACGAGGTTCACCAGCGCCGGCCGCAGCTCGTCGAGGATCGCGCGGACCCGGCGCGCCGTCATCCCGGGCTCGTAGTCCTGCAGCAGCGGGTCGTAGACCGACTCGTACGGGGCGAAGAAGTCCGCGTACTCGCGCCGCGCCGCCACCAGCCGTTCCAGATGGGGGCGGAAGTGTCCGAACCCCGCCCCCGCCCGCGCCTCGCGCCACGCGTGCTGGGCCAGCGACCCGAGCCGCGCGAACTCCTCGACCCAGGCCGCCGGGACGCGCCGCGCCCGCACCCAGTCCCGCCGCGTCACCTCCACCACCCGCACGTCGTCCGCGTCCGGCGGCAGCCCCCGGACCTCTCCCGCCGCCGCCTCCAGCCACTCGCCGACCTCCTCCGACGCGAACAGCTCGTGCTCCATCCGCCCCAGCAGCGCGAGCTGCGACGCCCGGTCGGCGACGGCGCCCGGCGGCAGGTACGTCTCGAGGTCCCAGTGCAGGAGGTGGATGGCGGCGCCGAGGTCCGCCAGTTCGCTCACCCGTCGCTTCAGCTTCGTCAACGACATCGTCGCCGTCCCTGCTCCCCTTCCGCCCCCGCCGGACGACCCGCAGCATACCCGAAAAAAACGCTTGCGCCTCTCCCGAAGTGGGACCACACTCTTTCTCGGAGAGTTTCTTTGGAACCGCGTCGCGGCCGGAAGCCGGAACGGATGGCGGACGTGGGGACAGCGCCCCACGTGTACGCGCCTGTCGTCGTCCCGGCGGAAACCCCGCCGCGTCCGCTCGATGCTCCCCGGCGCGAAAACTCCGTGGGTTCAACGGTTTCAGCGGTCGAACGACTGGCGGCCGAGACCGACGCGACGGTGCTGGGG
Source organism: Myxococcales bacterium (assembly GCA_012797735.1). GTDB lineage: Bacteria > Myxococcota_A > Polyangia > DRWM01 > JAAZOP01 > JAAZOP01. The sequence continues at coordinate 1,120 of JAAZOP010000321.1, read as the reverse complement.
CGGGAGGCGGAGCGGCTGGCGCTGGCCGGAGACCACGACCAGGCCGTGGCGTTGCTGCATCGCGCGCTGTCGCTCGTCGAGGAGGACGCGGCGGCGCCGTTGCGCCTGCAGTTGGCGCGATCCCTCGGGTCGCTCGGGCGCCACGCCGAGGCGGCCGACCGGTTGCGCGTCGACGCCGCCGCGATCGATCCGCCGAACCGCCTGGCGCTGGCCGAGGCGCTGCGGCTGGCGGGCGACCTCGCGGGGGCGCGCGAGGTTCTCGAACGTTCCCGGGTCCTGGACGCGAGCCGCGGGGGTGCGCCGATCCGGGACCGCCGGCGGCAGGAGGCCGAGTGCGCCTTGCTGGCGGGCGACCTCGAGGGTGCCCGGCAGGAGGCGGAGCGGATGCTCGGCGAGGCCGGGCTGTCCGGTGCCGAGCGGGTGCGGGTGCTGGATCTGCTGGGCCGGGTGCGGCTGGCGGCGAACGACTGGTCGGGGGCGGCGGCCCGGTTCGGCGAGGCACGGCGCGGCGCGGCCGCGCTGGGCGACTCGCGACAGGAGGTCCGGGCCTGCATCAACGAGGCGATCTGCCGGCTGCGCCTGGGGGCCACCGACGAGGCGGCGCGCGGGTTCCGCGATGCCGCGTACCTCGCCGCCGTCCTCGGCCTGCGGCGCGAGGAGGCGATCGCGGTCGAGAACGTCGCGGTGCTGGAGCACCTCCGCCGCCGCTACGCCCCCGCGCTCGAACACTACCGCCGCGCCCTCGGACTGCTCGACGCGCTGGGCAACCCCGAGTACGTCGCGCGCGTGGCGCACAACATCGGCGAGCTTCTGCTGCGGCTCGGCGACCCGGTCGGCGCCGGCGAGCAGCTGGCGTTCGCCGAGCGGGTGTTGGCGCGGTGCACGGCGGTGCCCGCGGCGGTCCGGGGCGAGGCGGCGTTGCTGCGGGCCCGCATCGAGTTGGCGCTCGGGCGCACCGACGGCGCCGCCGCCGCGCTCGACACCGCCCGCGCGGTCTACGCGGGGCTGGCCGAACCGGAACGTCAGGCGGAAATCGCGGCGCTCGAGGCCGAGCGGCTGGCGCGGGAGGGCCGGCACGCGGAGGCGCACGACCTGGTTCGGGGGCGGACGCCGCTGCTGG
>JAAZOP010000320.1 GCA_012797735.1 Myxococcales bacterium | reverse complement strand
ATCGCGGCGCGGGAGTTCTTGGGGAGGTGCGGGCCGGCGGCCGGGGCGGCGGGCGGCCGGGCGCCGGCGCGCGTGCCGGGGGCGGGGAGGGTGTGACGATGGAGGTGTTGCGGGTGTCGGGGGTGCCGGGGGTCGCGGAGGTCGGCGTGCTGCGGTTCCGGGGCGACGACCGGTACTGCGTGGAGACGGTCGATGGGTTGGCGCCGCCGCTGGGGCGTCGCGAGAAGTGGATCGTGAACGTCTCGACGCAGTTCGGCTGTCCGGTCGGGTGTCCGTTCTGCGATGCGGCGTTGGCGTACCACGGCGAGCCGACGGCGGACGAGTTGTTGGCGCAGGTGCGGTGGGTGCTGGAGCGGCATCCGGGGGAGGCGGAGCGGTGCGCGAAGCTCAAGGTGCACTTCGCACGGATGGGGGAGCCGGCGCTGAACGACGCGGTGCTGGAGGCGCTCGAGCGGCTCCCCGGGGTGGCGGTGTCGCCGGGGTTGTGGGCCTGCGTGGCGACGACGGCGCCGCGGGGTTGCGAGGCGTGGTTCGAGGCGTTGCGGGAGGTGAAGGACCGGCTGTATCGGGGCCGGTTCCAGCTCCAGTTCTCGGTGCAATCGACGGCCGAGCGGGACCGGGCGCGGTTGACGCCGATGCCGCACTGGTCGCTGGAGGGCCTGGCGGAGTACGGCGCGCGGTTCTGGCGTCCCGGGGATCGCAAGGTGGTGTTGAACTTCGCGCTGGCGCGGGGCGTCGCGTTCGACGCGGGAGTCCTGGCGGCGACGTTCGACCCGGCGCGGTTCGCGGTGAAGATCACGCCGGTGAATCCGACGGCGCGGGGGGCGGAGTCGGGTCTGGCGACGGTGTTGCGGTCGGAGCGGTCGGCGGCGATCGAGCGGGCGCTGGCGGCGTTGCGGGCGCGGGGTTTCGACGTGATCCTGAGCGTCGGCGAGGGGGAGGAGGACCGCATCGGCAGCAACTGCGGCCAGGCGGTGCGGGTGGCGCGGCCGACGGGCGCTGAGGCGTGACCGTCCACCCGTTGTTCCGCCGTATCGTGGGGAGCGGGCGGCGTGTCGGCGCGCGAGGGGTTGCGCCGGGGGCGCCGGCGGGCAGAACATCCGCCGGGGGTGGTTCGTCGATGGAGGTTCGAGGGCCGGCGGGGGCCGGAGGGTGGCCGGTCGAGCGGGTGAGAGGATGAGGAAGGTCGGGCTCCTGTTGGTGGCGTGGCTGTGGTCGGGGACGGTGTTGCCGGCGGCGGTCGCGGACGACGCGTCGGGGGGTGCGTCGTCCGGCAGGGGGACTCGCGTCTCGGCGGCGGACTATGCGGGGACGTGGGCCCAGCTTCGCGTGCAGACGGCGCGGGCGGTGTTGCCGGTCGTCGGCGAGGTGAAGGTCGTGACCTCGTTCGTGTTGCGGCTCACCCAGAGCGCCTCGGGCCGGAACCTGCGGGTGTCGGTCGAGGCGTGCGCGGTGGAGCAGGACAGCGGGACGTCGCTGGTGCGGACGATCTTTCCGCCGGCGCTGGTGGAGAAGATGGGGCGGTTCGAGACGACGGCGTCGTTGCGGGAGGTGGACGGCGAGTTGCGCTACTTCCAGGCGCGGCGGTTCCTGGTGTTCGGGGCGCGGCTGGAGGACCCGGAGCGCGACGTGTTGCCGGTCGATGCGTCGGACGAGCGGGTCGTGGATGCGGACGGGGACGGGCATCCGGGCGTGACGGTGCAGATCCGGGGGATGCTCAACGGCGACGTCTACCTGGTGCAGCGCGGGTGGTTCACGCTGCGCGGGACGGCGGCCGGCGGCGACCGGATCGACGGCCGGATCGAGTGGGGCGAGGACCGATCGATGCTCGGTTCGAGCAACCCGTTGTTGCCGCGGATTCCGGAGAGCCGGCCGGACAACGACCCGGCGGCGAGCTGGTTCCGCACGACGCGGATCGATCCTTCGATGACCTGCGCGCAGATCCTCGAGCAGCGCGAGGCGCTGTTCGCGCGCTAGGCGGTGTTGCGGCGCAAGCGGTGCGTCGGCCGTCCGGCGGCGGTGCGCGTCAGGGGTGGGGCTTCGGCCGGCCGGCGCGCGGCACGGGCCGGAGTTCGGCGTCGCCGTGGAGGGCGACGTACAGCGCGTAGGTGCCGGGGCAGGCCGGGCGCAGGGCGCAGCGGCGGCAGGGCGGGGGGTAGTGGGGCGCGCGCCACGGCGGCGTCGGGTCGGGCGAGCGGAAGGCGCGCAAGGGTCGGGCGCGGGCCTCGGCGCGCCGCCGATCGGAGTCGGCGGGGCTGGCGAGTCGCCGGAGGCAGAGCGGGAATCCGGCCAGTTGCAGGCGCGAGTGGTGGAGGGCGCGGACGACGGCGGTGTATGCGGGGGCGTTGCGGCGGAAGTCCTCGGGGTCGTCCGACCGTGGGGCGACCTGTCCGACGCTGGGAGGGTCGAGGGCGAGTCGGGCGGCGAGCCGTTCGAGGCCGGGGAGCGAGTCGAGGTTGTCGCGGAGGGCGACGGTGCGGAGTTCGACGTCCAGCCCGGCGGCTCGCGCGGCGCGCAGGCCGGCGAGGGTGCGGCGGAACGAGCCGGGGACGCCGGTGACGGCGTCGTGGACCCGGGCGGTGGAGCCGTACAGGGGGACGCGCACCTGTTCGACCCCGGCGGCGGCCAGTGCCGCGGCGACGCCGGGCTCGCCGAGGCGGACGCCCGCGGTGGCGACGGTGACGCGCCGGAAGCCGCGGCGTCGAGCGAAGCGGACGAGGCGGGGCAGGGCGGGGTGCGACATCGGTTCGTCGCCGCCGAAGTCGAGGGTCTCGGCGCCGGTGGCGGCGAGGGTCTCGACCTGGAAGCGGAGGTCGTCGACCGTCGAGAGGGTCTGGTGCGGGGGGACGATGCCGCCGGCGCCCCGCGTGCAGAACGAGCAGCGCAGGTCGCACGGGCTATCGACGGTGAGGACGACGCCGGCCGGTCGTCCTTCGCGTCGGACCAGTTCGCGCACGGCGGCGCGGTAGGCGTCGCGGTCGAGGGTCGGGTCGTGGAGGAGGGCGCGTGGCGCGGGGCGGAGGGATTCCGGCAGTCGTGGACTTCGCCGGCCCAGGCGTTCGTCCCCGGCGGCGACGGCGGCGACGACGGCCCGCAGGGCGGTCTCGGCGTCGGGCCCGAGCGGGCGGCCCGGGGGGTCGGCGACGTAGTAGACGGCGAAGGAGCGGGTGACGGCGTAGGCGGGCCGGCCGTCCCGCGCGGCGAGGCGGACCGGCAGGACGGCGCCGCCGGGGCCGTGGAGATCGATCGCGGGCGGGTCGTCGCGCACGGCGCCGACGGTCCAGCCGGGCGTGACGGCGCCGCCCGGCCGCAGGGGTCGCAGCAGTCGGGCGAGCCATCCGGCACGCGGGCGGCGTGTTGCGGGCGTCATCGGCGGCACGGTAGCGGCAGGTCCGGCGGAGATCAATCGGCGTGGGGCCATGCTCGGCCGCGGGTCCGGCGCGAGAACGATTGGCCGCCGGGCGGCATCCTGCTATGCTGCTGTGCGATGGGCGACTCTCCGGCCGGCAGCGAGCGGCGGCGGTATCCGCGGTATTCGGTGCGGCTGGATGCGGCGATCGACGAGGCGGGGAAGCTGCGCCGGGCCTCGGTCCACGACATGAGCCAGGGCGGGGCCTTCGTGACCACCACGGAGGCGGCGCCGGTGGGCGCGGAGCTGAAGATCCGGATGACGTTGCCGGGGGCGGAATCCGAGGAGGCGTTGGACGGGCGCGTGGTGCGGGTGATCGAGATGCGGGGGGACGCGATGCCCGACCACATCACGGGGCTCGGCATCGAGTTCAAGTTGTCTCCCGAGCAGCGGGCGAAGCTGCGCGACGTGCTGCTCAAGTACTGCAGCGATTCGGAACCTCCGGCGTCGTAGCCGTCTGCCGGCGGACCGTCCGGCCGTTCGCAAGACCGGGAACCGGGTGTCGCGACCGGGGCGGCCGTCCCCGCGTTCGGGCTGCCCGCGTTCGGGCTGGTGGATGGGTGGATTCGACTCCTTGTCTTCGGAACGGCGTCGTGCTAGAGGGCGCGCCGTTCGCGTCCGGGCGACGGTCGCTCGCGGCGCGATTCGTTCCCCTCGGCGCTCCCGCGGGCGCGGCGACGTCCCGGGCGGCTTGCGAAGGAGGATCCGATGGCGAAGTCTCCGTGGCAGCAGGTCACCGATCGGTTCGGCTCGAAGGAGGCCCTGGTCAAGGAGCTCCAGGGGCTGGTGGAGAAGACCGATCTGTTCGTGAAGAAGTTCAGCGAGGCGAAGGGGCTGGAGCGGGTGAGCAACCGCAAGTTGCTGCGCCTGCACCGCATCGCGAAGGAGGTCCAGGAGCGATTCGGTTCGCGGGCGAAGCTGATCGATTCGATCCTGGAAATCGAGAAGCGGGCGAAGGACGCCGACTACCGCAAGCGATTCGAGAAGTACACGTTGGGGAGGCTGCTGGACCTGCACGAGGCTGCGGAGCGGCGGGTGCGGCGTGCCGAGAAGCGGGCCCGGCCGAAGGCCTAGTTCACGGGGGGGCTGGCGGGGGATATCGCCTGACGACGCTGTTCGTCTTGTTGCGGCCGTATTGCGGTCCGTGCGCCGGGCGGGTGGTTCGACCGGTCGCGCGGTTGTCTGGAAGGGCCGCGGGGAGAGGAAAGGATGGCGAAGATCCGGGATCCGATGCCGAAGAAGCTGCTCGTGCTGGTCGTCTGGCTCGTGTTGGGCCTGGTGATGACCGTCGTGCAGGGGGCGTTGGGGGGCGGAGTGCTGTCCTGGGTATCCGTCCTGGTCAGCGCCCTGTTGATCGTCGGCGTGCTGGTGGGGAGCGAAGGCGCGCGCCTGTGGCTGATGTTCGGGGCCATCGCCGGGCTGCTGATGGGCGGTGTGGGCGCGTTCGGTCTGTTGGTCGCGGGCAAGGGCATGGGCATCGCGCGCGGCCTGGGCCTGATCGTGTTGTCGGTGGCGCCGTCGGCGTACATGCTGTGGTGCCTGCGGCAGCAGGACGTCCAGCAGTGGATGTTCTACCGCTCGCTGGGTTCCGAAGCGGACGAGTAGGCTGCGGCGGCGTCGTTCGTTCGGCCGGGTTTCGAACAGCAGGTTCCGCCCGGCATGCACCGCGGCCGGCCAGGGCGCGAGTTCTTGCGCTTTCCACCCGCCGTGTGGCAGTAGCTATCCCCCGCCGGGCTACGCCGCTTCGCCGCTGAGTTTTCCCACGAACGACTGGTTCGCGGGCTACGCTTCCATCACAGCCCAACTCCTGCCTGCGCTGACGGGCGAGTTGGAGTCGGACCGCGGCTCGACAGCGGATCTGGAGTCCGACTTCGTGGGCGGTCTGCGCCTCGCCGGCTACTATGCGGTTGGGGATGCCTTCCACATCGGCGGCTGGTTCGGTTTCGGCGTCGGTGACTTCCAGGTCTGTCTCGGCGAGTGGGGGTGCGACGAGGGCAACGAGAACAGGCTGGTGATGGGCGGACTGGCGATGCGCTTCGGCGGCCGGGTCGGGAACGTCGTCTGGCTGGGCGGCGCGCTGGACTTCGGCGGGTACGGCAGCGACGCGGAGGATTCGGACGATTCCACAGCCGGCATCGTCCTGAGTCCGCGACTCGACCTCGACATCATGCTCGTGCAAACCGCGTTCAAGATGGCCCTCTCGTTGGGCGCCGGCGCGACGATCGTTCCGTACGGCGAAGGGACCGTGTACGGAACGGACGGTACCGTCAACTACATCGTCGTGCCCCAGATCCTGGTCGGTCTCGCGCTGGGCGGCTGACGCCGGCCTGCGGTGGTCCGGCCGGAAGACCCTTTCTTCCGGCCGGGGCGGCGGGTGCGGTGTGCCGAGAAGCGGGCCCGGCCGAAGGCCTAGATCACGAACTTCACCCGTCCCAGGGCGGCGAAGCCCGAGAAGGACAGGTCGTAGGTCTCGTGGGACCCGTCGCGGCGGAGATGGCCCGATTCGGCGAGCACGCCGTCGGTGGCCGGGTTGTCGGTGTCGTAGCGCAGCGCGTCGCTGACGGCGTAGCGGAACTGCAAGTCGAGTCCCACGGCGAAGTGTTCGACCGGGAGCCAGTCCAGCGAGACGACGCCCAGGAAGCCGACGCTGGCGTCGGTGTCGAAGTCGGTCAGGTCGGCGTTGCCGGACTGGTCCCAGAGGCTCATCGGGACGACCAGCACGACGGGGCCGACGAGGCCGGTGAGGTAGAGCTGGTCGAGGAACGGATAGTAGCCCCCGACGAGGATCGGCACCTCGACGGCGAGCTCGTGGTGTTCGATGCCGATCGACCCGAGCGCGGCGCGGGCGGTCGCGTCGTCGTTGGCGTAGGCGACGTCCGCGCCGACCTCGGCGGCGATGAAGTAGGGCAGGTAGGCGCGGATCGAGAGTCCGGCGAAGGCGGCGCCCGAGACGGGGTCGAGGCCTTCGACGGTGACGGGGTTGTCGCGTTCGAGGGCGGCGGCGAGGTCGTCGAGCAGGACGTTGAAGCGGGACATCGAGACGTAGCCGTAGCCGCCGCCGACGCCGATCGCGAAGCGGAGCGTGTGTGGCGGTCCGGATGGCTCCGCCGGCGGGGTGTCCGGCGCGGCAGGGCCGGGGGGCGCGGGTCCGGCCGTCGCCGGGTCGGGCGGCGGGGTCGCCGGCTGCGCCGCGGCGGAGGTGGCGCCGGCCAGCAGCAGGGCCGCGCACGTTGCGCCGATCGGGTTCAAAGGCATGGTGGTCGCCCCCTCATGGATCACCTCGCCGCGCGGCATCGGGGCCGGCGACGGCGGCGGCCCCGGCTCCCGCCGAATCTTTCTCGACTGTAGGGGGATCGTCCCGCGGGTGCAACCCGGCCCGTGCCAGTTCGTCGTGGAGTTCGGTCTCCCAGGCGGCGGCGGCGTCGCGCCGGCGTTCGCGTTCCCGTTCCCCGAGCCACGCCTCGGCGCGCCGGGCGAGTCGATCCGCGGCGGCGGCGGGCAGGCGGTCGAGGGGGGGGAGTTCGATCTGCTCGAGCTCTCGCGGTTCGATCTTGCGGGTCGAGCCGCCGTAGGCGCGGGCGTGGCGTTCCAGCGACGCCAGGGTCCCGGGCGTGTTGAGGGCGGCGGCGAGGAGGGTCTCCCAGGTCGTGCGCGGGAGTCCGGCGGTGGGCCGGCGCGGCCAGAGCGCGAGGAAGGTGGTGAGGGGGATCGCGCGGGCGCGGTTGAGCACGAAGCGCGGGTCGCCGCGGGAGAGGTAGGTGAACAGGATCGGGGGCGCCTCGTCCGCCTCGGTGGTCCACCACGGCGAGCGGCGCGAGAGCAGCGGCCGGCCGGGGAGGCCGAGCCGGGCGCCTTCGGCCAGATGCGCCACGACCGGCGGCGGGAGTTTCTGGTCGCGGCGGAGCGCGAGCAATCGGGTCGGGCGCCCGCGCGCCTCCAGGGCCCGGAGGTCGGCGGGGTCCAGCACGAGGCGGGTGGCGTCGCGGGCGCGGGCGATTACGGGGACGAAGTGCGCCCGCGCGATGCCGCTCGCCCGGATGCGGGCCTTGTCGAAGAGGAAGAACTCGTTGGCCCCGGTGGCGGTGCCGCGGGTGACGCGGGCGAAGGCGAGCAGCGGGCGGCGGCCGGCGGGCGCGGGCGGCGGGGCCGGTCGTGTCTCGAAGCGGCGGCCGCGGATCAGCGGCAGCGGTTGGCCCCAGGCTCCGGGCGCGCGGGCGGCGGGGTCGTCGAGCCATTCCAGCAGGGCCTTGATTCCGGGCCAGGCGTGGAGCAGCAGGGCGGCGGGCGGGCGGGTGGACGGCGGGTCGAAGAAGGTGATCGCGGCGGTGGCGTCGACGCCGGCGAACGCGTCGCAGCGGGGTCCGAAGACGAGCGCCCGGCGCGGCCAGTGGGTGGCGGGGAGTCGTTCGAACAGCAGGCGACCGGAGCGGGAGGCGAGCAGTTCGACGGGGGTGATGAAGCAGAGCCGGGCGCGGGGTCCGACGGCGCCGAGCGCCCGGAGGAGGAACCAGGCGTACGTTCCCAGGAAGCGGGAGGGGCGGAACCCGAAGGCCTGTTCGGCCCACTCGACGAGTCCGGCCTTGACCTCGTCGCGGAGCGCGTGATGGCGCGTGTAGGGAGGGTTGCAGACGACCGGCAGGTCGGGGAAGGTCCGGTCGCCGGCGAGGAAGTCGGCGTGGTGCAGTTCGCAGCGGGCGGGGTCGGCGTGGGCGCGGGCGGCGGCGGCGAGGGCCGGGTCGAGTTCGTAGGCGACGCAGGAGGCGAGGCCGGGTCCGAGGGCCCGATCCGCGGCGGCGAGGAAGGTGAGCGGTCCGGCGGCGGGGTCGAGGAACCGGCCGGGGCGGTCCTGCAGCGTCCAGCGGACCATCAGCTCGGCGATCGGCGCGGGGGTCCAGAACTGTCCCAGCGCGCGGCGCGCGGCGCGGCTGCGCCGGCGGAGGATCGTCTCGCCGACGGCGACGGGTTCGTCCGTCGCGCCGGGGTCGAGGTCGTCGGGTGGTGCGAGCTTGTAGGGCCAGAGCCGGTCGCCGGGGCTCACGGGATCTTCCTACGCCAGATGCGCTCTTCCGCCAAGGGCGATCGGAAACCTGGGGCCTCCCGGCGTCTCCGTCATCGGCTGTCGATGCGTCGAGCGGCCGGTCTGCGGGGGGGACGGTCGGGCGCGACGGCGGGAGGAGGCAGGCGGGGTGCTTCCGCGGTCGTTCGGGGATCTGGTAGCGTGCGGGCCGGGCGCGCGGTGGGCGCGCGGGACGGGGCGAGGTGATCGAGGCTCGGGGGCTCTGCCGGGACTTCGGGCGCGTGCGCGCGGTGGACGAGGTGTCGTTCACCGCGGCGCCGGGGGTCGTGACCGGCTTCCTCGGTCCGAACGGGGCGGGGAAGACGACGACGTTGCGGCTGTTGGCGACGTTCCTGGCGCCGGCGGCGGGGACGGCGGTGGTGGCGGGGTTCGACGTGGTGCGCGCGCCGCTGGAGGTGCGGCGGCGGATCGGCTACCTGCCGGAGAACGCGCCGTTGCCGGGCGAGCTGCGGGTCAGCGAGTACCTGCGGATGCGGGCGGAGGTGAAAGGGATCGGTCGGGGCGGGGTGCGCCGGGCGGTGGGCGAGGCGTTGGAGCGGCTGGCGTTGGGTTCGGTCGAGCGGCGGTTGATCGGCGACCTGTCGCGCGGCTACCGGCAGCGGGTCGGTCTGGCCGACGCGCTGCTCGGGGACCCCCCGGTGTTGTTGCTCGACGAGCCGACGGGGAACCTGGATCCGGAGCAGGTCCGGCGGGTGCGCGAGCTGCTGGGGGAGTTGTCACGGGAGCGCACGGTTTTCGTCTCGACGCATCTGCTGGCGGAGGCGGAGCGGGTGTGCGGGGCGCTGGTGATCGTGGCGGGCGGCCGGGTCGTGGCGACGGGGACGCCGGCGGAGATCGCGTCCCGTCACGCCGGGAGCCCGGGGGGCGAGGGGGAGGCGGTGCCCGGGCTGGAGCGGGCGTTCCTGGCGCTGGCGGCGGGCGGCGGGCGGGTCGGGGAGGGGAGGCCGTGAGGATTTTCCGGGCGTTGTTGCGGCGCGAGCTGCTGGCGATCTGGACGTCGCCGACCGCCTGGGTGGTGCTCGGGACGTTCCTGCTGCTGTCGGGGATCTACTTCTACGAGATCCTGTGGGTGTTGTCGCGTCCGGCGGCGCCGTACGGGACGCCGATGGCGACGTTCTTCGGCGGTTCGCTGTTGTCGTTCGTGCCGCTGGTGCTGTTCGTGGCGGCGATCACGATGCGTTCGTTCGCGGAGGAGCACCACGCGGGGACGCTGGAGCCGTTGCTGACGGCGCCGGTGACGGCGAACCAGGTGGTGGCGGCGAAGTACGCCGGCGCGTATCTGTTCTACCTCGCGTTGTGGGTGCCGACGGCGGTCTACCCGCTGTTGCTGTGGCGTCACGCCGACCCGGCGTGGGGGCCGATCCTGGCCGGGTATCTGGGGATGGCGCTGTTCGGCGCGGCCCTGACGGCGCTGGGAGTGCTCGCCTCGGCGTTGGCCCGCCGCCAGATCGTGGCGGCGATCCTGGCGTTCGGTTTCGGCGGCGGCTGGTTGTTGGCGGGGCTCGGCGGGTCGTTGTTGCCCGGGGGTTCGACGGCGGGCCGGGTGCTGCGGCACGTGTCGCCGTTCGAGATGATGGACCGGTTCCGGGTGGGGCTGGTCGATTCGCGCGACGTGGTGTTGTGCGTGTCGGTCGCGGCGGCGGCGTTGCTGTGGACGCGGGTGGTGTTGGACCTGCGGAGGTCGTCGTGAGGTCGACGTCGGGGTCGGTGCGCCTGCGCGCGCTGCTCGCCGGGGCGCTGGGGCTGGCGCTGCTGGTCGAGGTCAACGAGCTGTCCTGCCTCCGCCACGGAGCGCTCGACTGGAGCCGCGGCGCGGTGTTCACGCTCTCGGAGAGGACGGTCGCGGCGCTGGAGACGCTGGACCGCGACGTGGCGTTGACGGTGCTGTTGTCGGAGGGGCTGGAGGCGGTCGGGTTGCGGCGCGGGGAGTTGTTGCGCAGGCTGCTCGACCGCTACGCGGCGGCGTCGCCGCGCATCGCGGTCCGGTTTCTCGACCCGGACCGCGAGCCGGGGGCGTTCGCGGAGACGGTGCGTCGCCGCGCCTTCGTGCTGGGGCGCGCCGGGGCCGGCGAGGGTTCGCTCGAGCAGGGGGTGCTGGTGGAGGCGGGCGACCGGGCGGCGTTCCGGTCGCTGGAGGAGCTGTTCCCGCCGGTCGCCGAGGGCGACCGGTCGTCGTCGGTGCCGGTGGCGGTGGAGGGGGAGCTGACGGCGGCGATCCTGCAGGTCGCGGCGGAGCGGCGTCCGGTGGTGTGTCTGACGACGGGTCACGGCGAGTGGGACCTGGCGGGTCCGGAGGCCGAGGCGTTGTGGCGGGCGCACCTGGAGAGCGAGGCCTACGAGATCCGGTCGCTCGACCCGGCCGCCGGGCTCGATGCGGAGGGGTGCGCGGCGCTGGCGATCGCGGGTCCGAGTCGCGCGTTCCTGCCGCACGAGGCGGAGCGGTTGCGGGAGCGGTTGGAGGCGGGCGGGCGCCTGCTGGTGCTGCTCGACGCGCCGGGGGAGGCGCCGGCGGAGGCGGCGTGGGGGCTCGGGCGGTTGCTGGAGCGGGCGGGGATCGAGGCGAGTCGCGGGGCGGTGCGCGAGACCGACGCGGCGCGGATGTTCGAGCCGGGGGTGTCGTCGCTGGTGGTCGGGTCGGCGGGCGACCGGTTCGCGCGGACGCGGGGGTTGGCGGGGCAGCGGGTGGTGTTGCTCCAGGCGGCGGGGTTGCGGCCGACCGGGCCGGCGAGCCGCGTGGTGCCGCTCGTCGAGGCGCCGGCGAGCCAGCGGGTGGAGGAGTGGGACGGGCCGCCGGCGCTGGCCCTGGCGGCGGAGATCGAGGGGGGCGGGCGGCTCGTCGTGATCGGCGGCTCGACGGTGCTGTTTCCGCCGTTCGCGGCGCGGGGCGACACGGCGAACCTGGCGCTGGTGATGGAGGCGGTGGCGTGGCTGGTCGACCGGCCGGCGGCGTTGCCGTTGCCGCCGGTCCGGGCGGAGCGGGTGCGGTTGTTCCTCGAGCCGGGGACGCTCGGTTTCCTGTGGTGGTGGCTGGTGGTGGCGATGCCGGCGGGCGCGGCGCTGGCGGGGTTCCTGGTGTGGCGCGCGCGGCGGCGGGGGGAGGGCTAGGCGATGGGCTTCCGCACGGCGACGCTCGTCGTGTTGGGCGCGCTGGCCGCGGCGTTGCTGGTGCCGGTGGTGTGGTGGTCGGCGCGGTCCGGCGGGCCCGGGGTGCCGCGGCTGGTGCCGGCGGGGGCGGAGGTGGTGGCGTTGGAGCTGCGGGTCGGCGTTCCGGTGCGGCTGGAGCGGGTGGCGCGCCGGGCGGGGGGCGACGACTGGCGGATCGCGGGGGAGGGCGGGGGTCCGGCGGATCCCGGGGTGGTCGACGCGATGCTCGCGGCGCTCGAGACGGCGCGGCCGGCGCGGGCGATCCGGCTGGAGGACCCGGCGGCTCCGCCGGCGCGGCTGGGGTTGACGCCGCCGCGGGGCACGGTGCGGCTGTGGGCGGCGGACGGGACGACGTGGGTGGTGGAGTTCGGCGCGCCGGTGCCCGGCGAGCCGCGCCTCCACGCCCGCAGTTCGCTCGAGCCCGGCCTGGTGTGGGTCGTCGAGGACGCGTTGCGGCGTTCGGTGGCGCGGACGCCGGCGGAGTTGCGGGACCGGCGGCTGTGGACGTTGCCCGCGGCGCGGGTGTCGGCGGTCGAGAGGCGGGACGGCGGGGCGGTGGTGCGGGTCGAGCGGACGGCGGACGGTTTCCGCGTGACGCCGCCGGGGGTGGCGGCGGACGTGGAGCGGGCCGGGCGGTTGTTCGACCTGGCGGCGGCGCCGCGGGCGGCGGGTTTTCCCGAGGCCGGCGGATGCGACGCTGGGGCGGCCGGCCCGCGGCTGGCGGTGGAGGCGGCGGGGGAGCGTCACGAGCTGGTCTGGGCCGGGGGGCCGCGGGGGGAGGCCGGGGCGATCGGTTGCGTCGATGGCCGGACGGCGGTGACGGTGGAGCGCGACCTGCTCGAGACGCCGCGGGCGCTGGCGCCGTTGCTGGCGCGGGCGTCGCTGTTCGGGGCGTTCGACGCGGAGGCGGTGACGTCGGTCGTGGTGGAGGAGCCCGGCGGGCGGTGGTCGTTGCGGCGCGGGCCGGCCGGCTGGGAGGCGGAGGGGTTGGGGTTCGCGGTGGACGCGGCGGCGGCGAGCGGCTGGCTGCGCCGGTTGTTGCTGCTCGTGGTGGACCCGGCGCGGATCGCGGGCGAGCCGTTCGTCGCGGCGGGGGCGGTGGAGCTGTCGGTGCGGGGCCGGGCGGCGGTGCGGGTCGAGCGGTCGGCGGCGGGGGCGGACGGTGCGGTGGCGGTGCGGCGGGCAGGCGAGCCGGCCGCGTT
>JAAZOP010000319.1 GCA_012797735.1 Myxococcales bacterium | reverse complement strand
CGACGGGTTGCCCTCCCTCCCATCCTTCCCCCCGTTGGTGCCGGTTCGTTCGCTCGCGCTCGCCACATCGCGCGTTGCGTTGCACCCCTGCGGGTCGTTCGGTGGTCGGGTTCTTCGAGCGGGCCCTTCCCCCTTTGCCCCCTCTGCTCTCCGTGACTACAGTGCTGGCCGATGAACGGCGTCGGCATGGCCATGGGCCGCGAAATCTCCCTCGGCCGCCCTTTCGGCATCCCCCTCACGGTCAACTCCTGGCTCGCCGCCCTTGCCGGCATCGTCTTCGGCTTTGCCCTCCTCACCCGACAACCCCTCGAGGGCTCCTGGATCCTCATCCTCTTCGCCTCGATCCTGCTTCATGAGTGGGCCCACGCCCTCACCGCCCGCGCCGCCGGAGACACCGTCTACAAGGTCACCCTCCACCTCCTCGGCGGCGTCACCTTCCGCGCCGGCCGCGGAGGGCACCGCTGGGCCTGGCGCATCACCGCCGCAGGCCCCCTCGTCAACGTCCTCCTCGCCGTCGCCGCCTGGCTCGCCCTGTACCTCGCCCGCGCCGGCCTCCCTGCCTGGGCCCTCGTACTCCTCGCCCAGGCCTTCTGGGCCAACACCATCCTCGCCGTCTTCAACCTCCTTCCCATCTACCCCATGGATGGTGGGCAGCTCGCGCGGATGTCGCTGTCGAAGCGTGTTGGTGCCGGTCCCGGCGCCCGCATCGCCCTCGGACTCTCCTTCTTCACCCTCCTCGCCGTTGGCATCTGGCTGGTGGTCGGCGGGAGCTTCAACATCATCGCCGTCGTCGTCCTCGCCCAGCTCTTCATGCTCAACGTGCTCGAGATGCGGCAGGTCGGCGCCCCTTCCGTCGAGGAAACCCGCGACGCAATCGCGCAATGGTGGCGGGAGCGCCGCCGCGAACGCCTCGAACGACAAGCCGACCGCCAGACCCGGCGCGACGCCGAAACCCTCGAGCCCTCCCCCTTCCGCCGGCCATCCTCCGCCTCGAACCACGCCTCTGCGCCCCTCGACACCCGCCACGCCGCAGACCGCGACGCCGAGGTCCTCCGCGAGGGCCCCCGGCTCCTCGATCTCGCCCTCAGGCGGGGACTGGGCGCCCTCAAACCCGAGGAACGCCGACTGTTGATCTTGCACCGCAGACTGATCGAGATTCGCATCGATACCGCAGCGGGTGAGCCGGACCCCGACGACCTCCGCTTGCTCGAACGACACGTCCGGCTCGGCAGCAGCGGCGAGGTGCACTGAACCCCGTTCTCGCGCGCCCCGCCGCCCTCCGGGAGGCCGGCCGCCTCCCACGGGAGACACGATGCTCGTCTCCGTCGTCAGCCCCCTCCGCAACGAGGCCCCGAACGCCAGACGCCTCGTCGAAACCCTCCACCAAACCCTCCGCACCGCCGGCCTCGACTACGAAATCGTCCTCGTGGATGACGGCTCCTCCGACGCCACCTGGACCGAGATCGAAACCCTCGCTCTCCAGGGCCGCGTCCGCGGGGTCCGCCTTTCCCGCTCCTTCGGCCAGCAGGCCGCCATCCTCGCCGGCCTGGCCGCCGCCGGGGGAGACCTGGTCGTCGTGATGGACGCCGACCTCCAGGATCCCCCGGAACTCGTTCCGACGCTCGTCGCCGAACAGCGGAAGACCGGCGCCTCGCTCGTCCTGGCCCGACGCGCCTCGCAGCGCGACGTCGGCTGGCTCAAGCGCGCCACCTCCCGCCTCTTCACCGCCCTCCTCGGCCGCATCGCCGAGCATCCCATTCATCGCAACATCGGCGACTTCTACCTCCTGCACCACGACCTCGCCGCCGCCCTCCTCCGCGCCGCCGAACACGGCGGCCCCGTCTTCCTCCGCGGCGACCTCGGCTGGATCGGGTCCGACGCGGTCGCGGTCGACTTCGATCGCGCAGGCCGACCCGCCGGCCGCACCAAGTACGACCTCGCGCGCATGCGTCGTTTCGCCTGGG
>JAAZOP010000318.1 GCA_012797735.1 Myxococcales bacterium | reverse complement strand
CGCGGCGCGGCCGCTCCCCCGGGGGGCATCACCGGCGGCGGCACGGCCGGGCCCTTGGGCGGCTGCTGTCCGAACATCGGCGGCATGCCGAGCATCGTCTTGGCCGCTTCCTTCTTGGCCGGTCCCCCCGGCGCGGGCGCTCCCGGGCCCTTCGGCGGCTGCCCCGAACCTTGGTCCATCTTGCTCATCGGTCGTCCTCCATCTCCGCTCGAACCACCCACGGTTGCGGTCGCTCAGCGGTGCGCCAAGCGACGCCGAAGATGCGCCATCAACGCATCGATGCGTCGCATCGCCACGTACAGGTCGTCCTCGCTCAACTCGAGGTCCGTCATCGCCTGGTCCAGTTCGTCGTACAGCCAGGCCCGGACGGTCTCGTCGAGCACGGCGGTTTCGGCCCGTTTGCCCTTGTGCTCGGCCAGCGGCAAGCGGGTCAGTCGGCTCTCGAACAGCACGAAGGTATCGCCGAAGAAGGTGCGGGCCGCGGCCAGATCGCCGGGCAATTCGTCCCAGAACTCCGGGAAGCGGGCCGCGTGCCTCCGGCGCTCCGGCGAGTCGGCCGGTGCGGCGGCGTCGGCGGCCAGTCGCAGGATGACGACATCGTCGAGCAGGCCGAGGGGGCCCCAGGTGTCGGGGAGGAGGTCGCCGGGCTGGAGGACTCCGAGCAGGGCCCCGGCGACGAGGCGCCGTCGCTCCGGCGGGATCTCCTCGTCGTCCAGCACCTCGCAGGTCGCCTTCACGTCCTGCGGCAGGTCCAGGATCGCCCGCACGTGGCGCTCCACGAACTCGTCCCGCGCGCCCATCGCCTCTTCGCCCCGCCCTCCCGCGTCCCTCAACGCCGGAACCTGTCCGGGATCGGCGTCTGCAACTCCGCGCCGGCCGGGCAGGATCGATCCACCCCCGTGAGCCCGGCGTCCGTCGCCAGGATCTTGAATTCAACGCGCCGGTTCTTCTCCCAGGCGCGGTCATTGTGGCCGGGGTCGATCGGACACCGTTCGCCGTAGCCGGTGGCGAGCAACCGATCGGGGGCGACGCCCTGGCGGACCAGGTACTCGACGACGGCGTTGGCGCGGTCCTGCGTCAGGCGGATGTTGTACTCGTCCGTGTTCCGTTCGTCGGCGTGTCCCTGCACGTCGATCAGCGTGATCTGCGGGTTGTTGTTCAGCGTCGCCGCCACCTGGTTCAGGATGTCGTAGGACACCGGCAGGATCACCGCGCTGTCGGTCTGGAAGTAGATCTTGTCCATGATCACGACGTCGGTGCCCGTGACCAGCACGCGGCCCTGGTCGGGACACCCGTCGTCGTCCTCCGTGCCGTTGTACGTCTCCGGCTCGTTGGGGCAGTCGTCATCGACGTCCAGGATGCGGTCCTGGTCGTTGTCCACGTCGGGACACCCGTCGACGTCGTTGAAGCCGTCGCGGTCCTCCGGTTCGTTGGGGCACAGGTCGTCGACGTCCTTGATCGTGTCGCCGTCGTTGTCCGGGTCGGGACAGCCGTCGGTGTCCTGGTAGCCGTCGCGGTCCTCCGGGTCGTCGGGGCACTGGTCGTTGACGTCGAGGATCGTGTCGCCGTCGCGGTCCCCCTGCTCCCCCTCGGGACACCCGTCCTCGTCCTCGTCGCCGTCGCGGTCCTCCGGGATCATCGGGCAGTCGTCCTCGACGTCCAGGATCCCGTCGCGGTCGTTGTCCGGGTCGGGGCACCCGTCGCTGTCCTCGAAGTCGTCGAAATCCTCCGGGTCGTCGGGGCACTGGTCGACGTCGTCCTTGATCCCGTCGCGATCGCGGTCGCCGATCGAAGGCTCGAAGATCCACGCCCCGAACACGCGGCCGTCGGCCGACGAGAACCCCGGCGAGAAGATGCCCGTGCCGCCGCCGAAGTACAGGTAGCTGTTGCGCTCGAGGAACACCTTCAAGCCCGCCACCACCTCCATCGGCGTGTGCGGCATGTCGAAGAAGTGGCCGAAGGTCGTGTTGCCGTAGTACTCCACGATCGCGTTCAGCCGCTCGCGCACCAGCGCGAAACTCAACCCGACGCCGAACGTGAACAGGTGACCGTACTCGAACGTCTGGCCCCCGGCGTCGGTCAGCTTCAGCGGCTCGTAGCCGGCGTCGTTGGCGAAGAACAGGCGCGTGCCGACGTTGAGCGAGGCGAGGAACCAGTCGACCGGCGCCGTGTCGAGGATCACCGTGGCGCCGAGTCCGAGTCCGGGGTCGGAGCCGAGCGCGCGGTCGGCCTGGCCGGTGGGCGTGAAGAACTGCACGATCGCCCCCAACCCCACCGGATTGCGCTCGGCCCGCAGGATGCGGAACTTCGTATGGATCTCGAGGTCGCCGACGTGCTGCGCGGAGAAGGACGGCGTGGGGTTCGGCGCCGTCGACCCGATGCCCCCCGTCCAGCGGTTCCATCCGGCCACCCCCATCGCCTGCTCGCCGGAGAGGATCACGATCGGCAGCGAGAACCCCGCCACCATGAAGTTGAACAGGCCGATGTTGAAGCCGATGTTCGCATCGATCGCGTGCTCGACGAGATGCGTGTCGATCGTCCGCGCCTCGCTCGCGTCGGCCACGTTGTCCCCGTTCGCGTCCTCCCAATCGAGGCCCGTGACGGGGAAGACGCGGTAGCCGTAGTCGAGGACGAGACCGATGCTGATG
>JAAZOP010000317.1 GCA_012797735.1 Myxococcales bacterium | reverse complement strand
GGCGGGGGAGACGGTCGCGCCGGAGCGGCGGGACGAGGCGCGCGGCGGGGAGAAGGACGGCTAGGCGATGGACGAGGCGCGGATGAGCTTCCTCGACCACCTGCGCGTGCTGCGCCGGCATCTGTGGATCTCCGCGCTCGGCTTCCTCGTGGCGGTCGTCGCCTGCATCGTCTTCCGCAACGAGCTGCTCCGGGCGCTGACGCTGCCGCTGTACGACGCGTGGAGCCGGGTGCCGGAGCTGGCGGCGAAGCCGCTCCAGCTCCACTTCGCCAGCGTGACCGACCCGATGTTCGTGCAGCTCAAGCTGTCCGTCTACGCGGCGCTGTTCTTCGCGGTGCCGGTGCTGCTGTTCGAGTTGTGGCGGTTCGTGGCACCGGGACTGTACCCGCGGGAGCGGCGGTACGTCTGGCCCCTGCTCGTCGCTTCGTTCTTCTGCTTCGTCGGCGGCGGTCTGTTCGGGTACTTCGTGGTGTTCCCGTTCGGTTTCGAGTTCCTCGTCCGCTACGGGGTGGACCTGTCGAGCTGGGTGCCGGTCGAGCCGACGATCATGGTCGATCGGTATGCCGACCTCGCGGTGGGGCTGTTGTTCGCGTTCGGGCTGGTGTTCGAACTGCCGCTGGTGATCGTGTTCCTGGCGCGGATCGGCCTGGTGAACCACAAGCAGCTCCTCCGGTTCTCGCGCTACTTCGTGGTGATCGCCTTCGCGATCGGGGCGCTGCTGACGCCGACGGTCGACCCGTTGAACCAGACGTTGATGGCCGGGCCGCTGGTGCTGCTCTACTTCCTGGCGACCGGCGTGGCGTTCCTGATCGGCAAGCGACGGGCCGAGCGGGAGCGGCGCGAGGCGGCGGGCGAGGAGCCCCCCGACGACGAATCGCCCGCCGGGTGATCCGCGACTCGCCGCAGGGGCCTCGCTCCGGCGCGCCCCGCGCGGCCGCCTCCGCCGGCCCGGTCCGCCGTCGCGCCCGGCGTTTCTTGCCGCTGCGCTCTGCGTCCCGTACAATTCCTCCAGCACGGCGCCGCGCGGGGTGCAGGGCGTGAGCGAGCGGGGCGGCGGCCGGGGTCGAGGTGCCGATGCGCGCCGGAATTGCGCTCGCCCTGTTGGTTCCCCTGGCCGGCTGCGCCACGGTGGAGTCGGCCGAGTGTCGCGCGGACGAGGATTGCCCGGCCGGAGAGCGTTGCCAGGTCGCCACCGGGACCTGCTTCCGCCCGGCCGACGCCTGGGGCGAGGCCGACGCGGACGCCGACGGCGCCGGCGCGTGCGTGCCGTCCACCTGCAGCGCCGAGTGCCTGGCGTCGGGCTACGCCGGCGGGACGTGCGCCGGCACCGTCTGCGTTTGCGGCGGAACGCCGGACGCGGGACCGGAGGACGCCGGGCCGGATCGGCCGGACACCGCGATCTGCGACCCGGTGGAGTGCGACGCCAACTGCGCGCCGTTCGGGATGACCGGCGAGTGCCGCGCGGAGGGATGCGTCTGCCTGGGCGGAGCCGACGCGGACGCCGATGCGCCGCGCGACGACGCGGTGGCCGGCGACGCGACGGTCGAGGACGGCCGGACCGAGGATGCTCCGGCGGACGAGGCGGTCTCCTGCCCGCCGGGACAGACCCTGTGCCCCGGCGGCTGCGTCGATACCTCGCGCGATGCGTTGCACTGCGGCGCCTGCGGGCGGGCGTGCCGATCGGACCAGACGTGCAGCGGCGGCGCATGCCTCTGTCCGACGGGGTTGACCGAGTGCTCCGGCGCCTGCGTCGATACCCAGAGTAGTTCGACGAACTGCGGCCGCTGCGGCAACGTGTGCGGGACCGGGCGGGCCTGCGTCGACGGCGCCTGCGCCTGCACCGGCGGCCGGACCGACTGCTTCGGCACGTGCGTCGACCTCTGGACCGATCCGGCCAACTGCGGATCGTGCGGCAACCGTTGCGCCTGCGGTCCCTGCAGCGGCGGCACCTGCGCCTCCTCGGGCGGATCGGCGACGTTCTACTTCCCCGACTGGGGCGATTCGGGGTACGTCGCCGGCGACCCGTACCTGTGGAACTACGGCGACTACTACCAGGGGACGCGGTCCACGTCCCTGTCCTGCGCCACGTCGGTCTCCTTCACGCTGTGGAACGACGAGAACTGGCTCGATTGCGACGTGCTCGACCTGCGCGTCTCGATCAACGGCACCGTGGTCGGCAACTTCTCCTACCCGCCCTATGCCTACGCGGTGACGCAGAGTTTCACGTTCCCGGCCATCACCGGACCGACCTACACGATCCGGCTCGAGGTGACCCGCACGGTGGCCTACCTGTGCGGTTCGGTCGCGCTGAGC
The DNA here is from genome assembly GCA_012797735.1 of Myxococcales bacterium. Lineage (GTDB taxonomy): Bacteria > Myxococcota_A > Polyangia > DRWM01 > JAAZOP01 > JAAZOP01. Next base: position 3,378 of record JAAZOP010000317.1, on the reverse strand, counting down.
ATCGGGTGGTCGGACTGGACACTGCGCTGATCGGGAGTCCGCGGCGGTGTTCCGCCGCGGCGGCCGTGGCGGGCCGGGCTGTTTCTTGACCGCCCGCGGGCAAGCCTCTATCTGTGGCTCCGGAAGCGACGTGCGCCGCGCGGCGGCGGCCGGGCGAGGACGGAACGATGACCGACTTTTCTCCGATCCGGTGGCTGGGGGATGCGGTCGAGGTGCTGGACCAGCGGGAACTGCCGTGGCGCGAGGTCTGGATCCGCTGCGGGACGGCGGACGAGGTGGCCGAGTGCATCCGCTCGATGGCGCTGCGCGGGGCGCCGCTGATCGGCATCGCGGCCGGCTACGGGGTGGCGTTGGCGGTGCGCGGCAACGGCGGACCGGCGCGGCTGCGCGAGGCGGCGGAGGCCGCGGCGCGAACGCTCGGCGCCACCCGCCCGACCGCCGTCAACCTGGCCTGGGCGCTCGAACGGATGCTGCGGGTCGTCTCCGCCGCCGTCACCTCGGGCCGCGATCCGGCCACGATCCGGCGGCGCGCCGAGTCGGAAGCGACGGCGATCCACGAGGAGGACGTGGCGATGAACCGGCGCCTCGGCCGCCACGGCGCCGAGTTGCTGCCGGCGGACGGCACGGTGCTCACGCACTGCAACGCCGGCGCGCTGGCCACCGGGGGGTGGGGCACCGCGCTGGGCGTCGTCCGCTCGGCCGTCGAGGCCGGCAAACGCGTGCGGGTGATCGCCGACGAGACCCGCCCGTACCTCCAGGGGGCGCGGCTGACGGCCTGGGAACTGGTGCGCGACGGCATTCCGGTCACCGTGATCGCCGACGGCATGGCCGGATCGATCCTGCGCACCGGCGAGGTGCACGCGGTGCTGGTCGGGGCCGACCGGATCGCCGCCAACGGCGACACGGCCAACAAGATCGGCACCTACCCGCTGGCGGTCCTCGCGCGACGCCACCAGGTCCCCTTCTACGTCGCCGCCCCCTCCTCGACCCTCGACCGCAACCTCGCCGACGGGAGCCGGATCCCGATCGAAGAGCGCCCCGCGGACGAACTGTGCGTGATCCGCGGCACGCGCATGACGCCGCCGGGAACGGCGGCCCGACACCCGGCGTTCGACGTGACCCCGGCCGAGCTGATCACGGCGGTGATCACGGAGGACGGCGTCTTCCGCCCGCCGTTCGCCTTCGACCGCCGCGGCGGCGGGCGCGGATAGGAGCCGCTCGGCGCTCCGTTGAGAATTCGCTTGCCTTCGGCAAGTGCCTGGATAGACTAGCGCCCCCGCACACGGCGAGACCCGCTTGCGGGCCGGCCGGCAAGGGAAGGTGCGAGCCATGTACGCGATCTTCGAGACGGGTGGAAAACAGTACCGGGTCAAGCAGGGCGACCTCGTACAGGTCGAGAAACTCCCCGGCGACGTGGGCGCGAAGGTCGTCTTCGACCGCGTGCTGCTCGTCGGCGGCACCGCCGACGCACCCGCGATCGGCCGGCCGCTGGTCCAGGGCGCGGCGGTCGAGGGCGAGATCGTGCGGCAGGGCCGCGGCGAGAAGCTCACGATCTTCAAGTTCAAGCGGCGCAAGAACTACCGCCGCAAGATCGGCCACCGCCAAGCCTTCACCGAACTGAAGGTCACGGCGATCCGCAAGGGCTAGCGGAGGATCCCATGGGCAAGAGCAGGTCGGGCGTCAACGGTCGCAACAGCCCCGGTCAGCGGCGCGGCGTGAAAGTCCACGCCGGCCAGACGATCCGCGCCGGCGGGATCATCGTCCGCCAAGTCGGCTCCCACTTCCACGCCGGCGACAACGTCGGCACCGGCAAGGACTTCACCCTGTTCGCCCTCAAGGACGGCACGGTGCAGTTCTCCACCGCCGGCGCCCGCCGCATCGTCTCCGTCAAGCCCGCCGAGTAGCGACGCTGCCTCCCGGACGGTCCCACCGGGACTCGCCTCCAGCACCCAGGAATCGGACGGACTCCCCCGGGGCGCCGGTCCGCTCGCCGGGTTGACGACCGCCCGTTGCCGGTCCGCACAACGAAGGCCGGCCCGGTACGAGGGAGCCGAACGGCGCCGCCGACGGCGAGCGCGACCGCGCCGAGGCCCACAAACCCGCCTGCGATCCGTCGTCCTCTTCCATGGGTCACCCTGGATCCACCTGCCGGGTCCCGGAAAAGCGGAACGATAGCCCTGTAAGACCTTGACGGTCGAGGTAGTCCATTGTAGGAAACCGGCAGCCTTCGGTGAAGGCAGCATCCGAAACCGGCGTTGCCAGTGGACGGGACGTCGGGCCATCGGGAAGGAGCGAGGCATGCGTCGAATGTTGTGGTGGAGCGGCTTGGCGCTCGGTCTGTCGATCGGCTGCGGCGGGGACGAGACGACGCCGGTGCCCGAGGAGATTCATTGTGCGATCCTCTCGCCGGCGGCGGACGCGGTGGCGTACGACCGGATGTCGGTGCAGATCGGTCTCGAGGGCCCGGTGGTGCGGGTGGAACTGCTGGCCGGCGAGGCGGTGGTGGCCGCGACCGATGTTGCCGAGCCGATGCGCAGCGTGACCCTGGAGTGGGACACCGCGAGCGCGGCGGATGGTGCGGTCGCGCTGGCCGCGCGGGCGTTCGACGCGGAAGAGCGCGAGGCGCGGTCCGAGGCGGTGACGGTGGTGGTGGACAACACGGCGCCGGTCGTGGCGATGGGTATGGACCGTTACGCCCTGATCCGCGGGAACGGCCCGGTGGCGCTGGCGATCGAGGACCCGACGCTGGCGACGGTGCGGGTGGCGTCCGACCTGGCCGGCGTGGTCTACGACGGTCCGGCCGACCCCGCGGCGCCGGCGTTCGACTGGGACACGACGACCGTCGAGGATCGGATCCACCGCCTGACGGTCACGGCGACCGACGCCGCGGGGCACTCGGCGACGTTGCGCGACTTCCCGGTGATCGTGGCGAACCACGGCGAGGAGTACGCGGCGACGTACGACCCGTCGGCGCAGGTCTACATCCCGGAGGACTACCTCACGGTCGACTTCCACACGCGGGGCTCGGTGCCCACGCACCCCGGCGTGTTCCGCATCATCACCTGGCTGACCTGGGATCCGGCCGCCGGCTGGGCGATGCAGTACACCCTCGGCGAGGGCCTCTGTCCGCACCGGGGGATCCCGTTCGTGACGCAGGAAGGCGATTCCGGGGAGATCGTGATCGAGTTGAGCTACGACATGCTGCCCTCGACGACGGTGCGCCTGTTCCCGGAGGAGGTCCGGCAGCCGACGACGTTCCCGTCGAACGACGACCCGTTGACCTTCGGCACCTTCTTCGGCCACGTCGCGCCGCTCGCTCCGGAGGACCACGTCGGCCAGCGCGTGCCGATCCAGATGCACTTCGTCCTGATCGACGAG
>JAAZOP010000316.1 GCA_012797735.1 Myxococcales bacterium | reverse complement strand
CGCCGCCGCCCGCGCCCGTCGCGCCCGCCGCTTCCGGCCGGGACGCCGGGGCGGAGGGGTCGCGCCCATCGTCCACGAGGCGGGCCGGAGGGGCGACGCACCCGCGGCCGGGTGCGGAAGAACGCGGCACGCTGGAGGTGTTCGTCCTGCCGTGGGCCTACGTCTCGATCGACGGCTCCGCGCCCGTGGAGACGCCGCTGCGCGGCCGCGAGGTGACGGCGGGGCGTCATCGGGTGGTGATCGACAATCCGAGCATGCCCTGCCGGCTGGAGGAGCCGGTCGACGTTCCGGCGGGGGAGGTGGTGGTGGTCCGGCGCTCGCTGTTCGAGCGCTGCGGCGGGCCGCCGGCCGCTCGCTGAACCTCGGATTCCGTGCAGCCCCTCGCCCTGGCGCCGCCGGGCGGCCCCGTCCGGTCCTGCGCTTGGAGGTTCGTCTCCCGGCCGGCGGGAGCCTGCGCGCCGTGGCGCGGCATCGTTCCTTCCTCCCTTGCTCCGGTCGTGCTCCGTTCGTCAGCCGGCGGCGGCGGCGGGGCTGCGGCGTCGGGACGCGGCGCCGCGCGTCGCTCCGTTCGCGCGCGAGGGTCGGGTGCGCCGTTTCTGGGCCGCCGGACCCCGCGAAGCACTGGGTCAAAAAAAGTGCTTGACATGGTTCCATTCAATAGATTAGTTTCGAGCGCACAAGATGGATGGCATAGAAAAAATGGATATGGTTGGCACCAAGGACACGACGAACGAGGTACCGGAGAGCGCGCTCGAAGCGTTCGAGGCGCGGCATCCGGCCGGGGTGACCTCGGCGCAGGTCGTCGCCTTCTTCCAGGAGCAGGGGGTGCGGGTCAGCGAGGCGACCTTCCGGCGGTACGTGCAGCTCGGTTTCCTGCCGCGCTGCCGGCGCGTCGGGCGCCAGGGCAAGGGGCGGCATCGCGGATCGGAGGGCATCTACCCGACCAGCGCCGCGCGGCGGCTGTGCGAGGTGAAACGGCTGCTCGAACAGCAGCTCACGATCGAGGAGATCCGCGGGATGTTCCGCGTGCGCGAGGACGACGTGCAGGCGGTCCGCGAACGCCTCGCGACGATCGTGGAGGCGGTGGAAGCCCAGCTCCGCGAGACGCCGGACGAACTGCTGGAGCGGGACCTGGGACGGCTTCGAGTCACGATCGCCGAACTCGAGGCGGGCTTGCGGAAGGTGGCCGCGGGCGTCGCGCGGGGTCGGATGGCCGCGCGGCGCGCGGTCTGACGGGGAGGAACGGGTGCGGGCGGGGGAGGGGATTCATCGGCAGGGCCCGGTCGGGAGCACCCGCGGTGGGCGCGCGGGACCGGGGAGGCGGAGCGGAAGGAGGAGGAGGGACCGATGAGCGGGAGCAGCGAGGCACGGAAGATCGAGGCACGGGAGGAGGAGCGCTGCGGCGGGTGCGTCGAGTCGCAGGGCGGGCGGAAGAGCCGGCGCAAGCGACAGGTGCGGGCGCGGACCGTCGCGATCAAGCAGATGCGCAAGGATGAGCTGCGCCTCGGCGCGATCCTCTACCCGCCGCGGGAGGTGGCGCGGCCGCGGACGCGGGGCGAGTGCCGCTGCATGGAGCGGCCGTGCCCGTTCGTCGGCTGCAAGTACCACCTGTACCTCGACGTGTCGCCGCGGGGCGGGATCAAGTTCAATTTCCCCGACCTCGAGGTATGGGAGCTGCAGGAAACCTGCGCGCTCGACGTGGCCGAGCGTCCCGGCGGCGTGACGCTCGAGGAGGTCGGGGCGATCATGAACCTGACCCGCGAGCGCATCCGGCAGCTCGAGGCGATGGGGCTGCAGCGCTTGCAGGAGGCCGGCCTCCTCGATCTGATCGACGGCGGACGGCTGGCGCGCGCGGCGTCGACGGGGCGGCGCCGCCGCCGGTCGGCCGGGGACGGCGAGGACGACTGGGCGCGGGCCGCCGGCGACGAGGAGGACTGACGCCATGCGCGCCGATCACGGCGGGCGCACGCGCGGCGCCCCGGAATCCGCCTTCCTGCACGGAACGCTTGCCGCCGCCCCACCCCGCCCGCTAGGGTTGTCTCCCGTACGGCCGTGCCGGGAGGAGACGCCTTGCACATCCTGGTGGTGGGTTCGGGAGGTCGAGAACACGCGCTCGCCTGGAAGCTCGCGCAGAGCCCGGCGCTGAGCGCACTGTCGTGTCTGCCCGGCAACGGCGGAACCGCCGCGCTGGGCACGTCGCTCCCCGGGTCCGCCGGGGACGTCGAGACGGTGGTGCGCGCGGCGCGCGAACGACGCGCGGACCTCGTGGTCGTGGGTCCCGAGGCGCCGTTGGTGGCCGGTCTGGCGGATCGGCTGCGCGCGGAGGGGATTCCGGTCTTCGGCCCCTCGGCCGCCGCCGCGCGGCTCGAGGGGAGCAAGGCGTTCTGCAAGGAGTTCCTGGCCCGCCACGGCATCCCGACGGCGCCGTTCCGCGTCTTCGACGACCCCGCCGCCGCGCTCGACCACATCGCCCGCCGCCCGGTGCCGGTGGTGGTCAAGGCCGACGGACTGGCGGCGGACAAGGGGGTGGTCGTCTGCGCGGACCGCCCGGCCGCCGAAACCGCCGTCCGGGAGATGCTCGTCGAGCGGCGCTTCGGGCCGGCGGGGGCGCGGGTCGTCGTCGAGGACTGCCTGGTGGGCGAGGAGGCCTCGCTGCTCGTGATCACCGACGGCACGCGCTGCGTTCCGCTGCGCGCCGCGCAGGACCACAAGCGCGTGGGGGACGGCGACCGGGGACCGAACACCGGCGGCATGGGCGCCTACGTCCCCGCCCCGGCGCTCGACGATCGGCTCCTCGGCCGCGTGCTCGACCGCATCGTCGAGCCGACGGTCGCCGGGATGCGCGCCGAGGGGACGCCGTTCGCCGGCTGCCTGTACGTCGGGCTGATGCTCGTGGCCGGCGAGCCCTACGTCCTCGAGTTCAACGTGCGGTTCGGCGACCCCGAGACGCAGCCGCTGCTCGTGCACATGGCGGACGACCTGTTGCCGCTGCTCGAAGGCGCCGCGCGCGGCGACCTGTCGGAGCGGGCCCCGGCGTGGCATCCCGGCGCCGCCTGCTGCGTGGTGCTGGCGCAGGAAGGCTATCCGGGAGAGGTGCGCAAGGGAGCGGCGGTCGAAGGGCTCGAGGCGGCCGCGCGGGTGCCCGACGCCGTGGTGTTCCATGCCGGGACGGTGCGGGACGAGGCGGGGGTGGTGCGCGTGGCGGGCGGCCGGGTGTTCGGCGTCACGGCCCGCGGCGCGGACCTGGCGCAGGCCCGGGAGCGGGCCTACGAGGCGGCCGATGCCATCCGGTGGGAGGGCAAGTTCTGCCGGCGCGACATCGGCCTTCGCGGTCTCGGCCGGCGGCCCGGCTGAGGCGGCGGGAGGTTGCGGCATGGCGGGACGGCGGGTGCTGGTGCTGATCGGCAGCGAGTCGGACCTGACGAAGGTCGAGCCGGCGATCACGGTGCTCTCGCAGCTCGGGATCGACAGCGAGCTGCGCGTGGCCTCGGCGCATCGCACGCCGGATCGGGTGGTCGAGCTGGTGTCCGGGGCGCGCGACCGCGGGTTCGCCGTGGTGATCGCGGCGGCGGGGCTGGCGGCGGCGCTGCCCGGCGCGGTGGCGGCGCACACCACGCTCCCCGTCATCGCCCTGCCGCTCGCCTCGGGGACGCTGGGCGGGATCGATGCGCTGCTCGCCTGCGTGCAGATGCCGCCCGGGGTGCCGACGGCGACGGTGGGGATCGATGCCGCGCGCAACGCCGGGGTGCTCGCGGCCCAGATCCTCGCCCTGGGCGACCCGGCCCTCGCCGCCAAGCTCCACAAGCAGCGCAAGACGATGGCCAAGGGGATCGAGGAGAGCGATGCGCGGATCGGGGGCGGGCGGCGCTGACGCCGCGGACCCGCTGGTGGCCGCCGCGCGCGACCTGCGCCGCGGCGCGCTGGTCGTGGCCGCGACCGAGACGCTGGTCGGCCTGCTCGTCGACCCGTTCCACGCCGCGGCCCTGGCGCGCGTCGCGGTGCTCAAGCAACGCCCGCCGGCCGAGGCCTTCCCGCTGATCGTGCCCGACACCGGGTTCGCCGCGACGTTGACGGGGCGCTGGCCGGCCGTCGCGGAGCGCCTGGCGGCCGCCTTCTGGCCCGGGCCTCTCACGCTGCTCGTGCCCGCCGCGCCCGGCCTGCCGCCGGAGATCGTCGGGCCGGAGGGGTGGGTGGCCGTCCGGGTTCCCGGGGCGGCGCCGGCGACCCGGATCTGCGTCCTTTTCGGCGGTCCGCTGGTCGCCACCAGCGCCAACCTGCGCGGCCGGCCCCCGCCGCTGCGCACCGAGGACGTGGAGCCGGAGGTCGAAGCGGCGGTCGACCTGATCGTTCCCGGCGGATCTCCCGCCGGGCATCCCTCGACGATCGTGGCCTGCGACGAGCGCGGCTACCGCATCGTGCGGCCCGGCCTGGTGTCGGACGAGGCGTTGCGCGAGGCGCTGCGGTAGTCGCCGTCCAGGAACGCCTCCACCCGGGCCGAGAACCGCCGTCCGGGCTCGTGGAGCACCAGCGTCTCCGGCGTCGCGGCGGGCCCGGTTCCGCAGGCACCCCCGTCCGTCGCCTCAAAACACACCGTCGCCGGCGGGGCGCCGGCGCGCGGCAGGTGCCGGCGTTCGCGCACGACGGCGAAGCCGGCCGCGGCGAGCGTTTCGCGGGCGAAAGCCTGTCGCCGCCAGCGGTAGATCAGCGCCAGGACGCCGCCCGGGGCGAGCAGCCGGCGGGCGGCGGCGACGAAGTCCGGCAATCCGCCCCGCAACTCGTGGCGCTGCGCGGCGCGCAGCGGGTCCGGCGAGGCCCGCCCCTCGGCCAGCGGCAGGTACGGCGGGTTGGCGACGACCAGGTCGCACGCGCCCTCGAGGCGCGGGGAGAGGGGGTCGCGCAGGTCCGCCCCCAGCACCTCGACGACGTCCGCGAGTCCGTTGGCGGCGGCGTTCGCGCGGCACAACGCCGCCAGCTCGGGCTCGGCTTCGACGCAGGCGCAGCGCGCGGCCACGCCGCCGCGGCACAGCAGCAGGGCGACGGCGCCGACGCCGGCGCCGAGGTCCGCGGCGAGGTCGAAGGT
>JAAZOP010000315.1 GCA_012797735.1 Myxococcales bacterium | reverse complement strand
TTCCGCCCCGGCAAGCCCCCGCCCCAGCGCACGGGCCCCGCCGCGCTCCCGGACGGGCCGCCGCAGGTCGATGCCGCGCCCGGGTCGCCGGCGCGGCCCACCTTGCTCCGCAGGATCTCGATGCACACGTCGAGCCGCTCGAGCAGGAGCGGCGCGCCGGCGCCGCCGGCCCAACCCGGAGAACCGCGTCGCAGGCCGAGCACGAGCGCGGCGAACGTTCCCGCCTCCCGCCGCTCGCCCAGCGCCAGCAACACGGCGGAGGAACGCTCCGCCCGCAGCGAAAGCCGCGGCCACGGGACCCGGCGGTGCGTCCCGGCGCCCGGACGCAGGTCCGTCAGATCCAACGCCACCACGCCGAACCCGCCGGCGCCCAGCACCAGATCCGCGGCCCGGAACGCATCCAGCCGGCGGCCCGGACGCACCCACAACACCCGCTCCAGCGCCACCCCAACCGCCGCCGCCGACGACGCGTCGAAAGCATCCGCCGGATCGATCAAGGCCGTCTGCTCGCCGCGCGCGGTCGCCGCCGCCAGCACCTGCAACAGGAACGCCGTGCGCCCCGATGAAAGCGGTCCGACCAACTCCACGATCCGCCCGCGCGGCAACCCGCCGCCGAGCATCCGGTCGAGCGTCTCCACACCGGTCGGCAGCACCGGACGAGTCCCGCACGCGCCGACTTCCAGCGCCGTCCGCAACACCCCTTCCCGGCGCAACCGCGCCAACAACGCCTGGGGATCCCGTTCGACCGCCACCGGCCCCTTCGATCCGTCCACGACTCCCATATACTGGATCTATGTTCAGTTGTCAAGATTTCCGATCCATTAAGCACATGAAATGAAACAGTTTTGTATTTCGAGAAGTTGCTCTGCAGATTCGACTCGAAGCCCCGTGGTGCTTCGGCAACCGGCGGCCGGGAAACCGGGCTCCGCATCGTTCCAAGAGACGGCCGCGGGGAAGTTCAGCCCGCAGCATCCAGGTCGCTGGAGATCGAGAAACCGGGGGACCACAAGGGGGCGGTGGTCGTCGACAGGCCGCGCCGGGTTGCGTAGAGTCGGACGGACCGGGGGGCCGGGGAGGCGGAGGCGATGACGGAGCGACTGGGCGCGAGCGAGCTGGTGGCGCTGGTACGGCGCGTCTTTTCTCCGACGCCGGAGGACCGGCGGCTGGCGATCCTGATCGACCTGCCGGATGGGGAGGTGCCGGACCGGCCGGAGTGGCGCGCGCGTCGCGAGCTGGCGCGCGAGTGGGCCGCGACCCTGGCCGACCACGCGCAGGACCTGGGGTTGGAAGCGGTCGATCTGGTGCTGTACCGCAACGTGCATGCGAACAACGCCGACCTGCCGGCGACGGCGGTGGTCCACGACGGGGGCCCGCTGCCGGCGGATGCGGCGGGGATGGCGGGGACGCCGGTACGCTTTGACGAGTTGTTCCGGACGTACCGGATCCTGATTGCGCCGACGGAGTTCTCGGCCACGGCGCCGCTGAAGATGGCGGCGCGGGCGCACGGGTTTCGCGCAGCGACGATGCCCGGCTTCTCGGTCTCGATGATTCCCGCCCTGCGGCTGGACTACGGGGTGATCGGTCGTCGCTGCGACCGGTTCAAGAAGCTGCTGGACGACGCGGTGCGCTGCGACCTGGTCTTCGCCGCGGCCGACCGCCGTCACGAACTGACGCTCGACCTGCGCCACCGCACGGCCACCGCTTCCGGCGGCGTCTTTCCGAGCCCCGGGATGGCGGGCAACCTGCCGTCGGGCGAGACGTACATCGTGCCGTACGAGGGGGAGCGGGCGGGGGACCCGAGCGGTTCGGCGGGCGAGTTGCCGGTGCAGTTGGGCGACGAGGTGGTGGTCTACCGGGTGGCGGGGAACCGGGCGGTCGAGGTGTTGACGCGGGGGCCGGCGTCGGAGGCGGAGGCGCGGCGGCTGGCCGAAGAACCGGCGTACGGCAACCTGGCCGAACTGGGCCTCGGGGTGCTGGCCGACTTCGGCCTGCAGCCGACGGGCGAACTCCTGCTCGACGAGAAGCTCGGGCTGCACATCGCCTTCGGCCGCTCGGAACACTTCGGCGGCCAGGTCGGACCGCGGCAGTTCTCGCGGCCCGACCGGGTCGTGCACATCGACCGGGTGTACACCGACTCGATCCAGCCGCGGGTGCGCGTCGCCGCCGCGGTGCTGGCGATGTCCGACGGCCGGAAGGTGGAGCTGATGCGCGACGGCCGCTACGTGGTGGCGCTCGACGGATGATCGCGGCGCGCCGGACCGCCGCCCGACGGGCCGGGCGACATCGCGGCCGGGCGATCGTGCCAATCCGTGACGGGACCGCCGGCGCGCGGACGCCCGCCCCGGGGCGGTGGACCCGGCGGGACGACATCGCTTCCCTCCGAAAGGACACGGTTCCGTGGATCGGGCGGTCCCCCGGCAGGCGGCGGGCGGCGCTGGAACGTGGCTTGCTTGCGGTGGACCGCGAAAGGAGTGGAGAGACATGACACGTCGGACCTTCGCCCTGCTCGGGACGCTCGCGGCGCTCGGCTGCGAGGAAGGAACGAACCTGGCGGGCGACGAGGACGTCGCGGGCGACTCGGTCGCGCGCGACGACGGCGGCGAGGACGTGCGGCCGGACGTCGCAGGGAGTTGTCCCGCCTCGGCGCCCGAGCCGGGCGGGGCGTGCAGCGGCTCGGCGACGTGCGAGTACGGCAGCGAGACCTGCTGCGGGGAAACGCACCCGGCGCTCGTCTGCAGTTGCCTCGGCGGAACGTGGGGCTGCTACTACACCGACGCCTGCGCGGGCGCTCCGTTCGGCTGCGCGTGCGAGACGGACGCCGACTGCGAGCCGGGCGGGTGGGGGCGCGCGTGGTGCGAGGGGGGGCGCTGCGGGCCGTGCGACAACTCGGGCCTGACCTGCGCGTTGTGGTGCGAGTACGGCTTCGTTCCGCCGCGCAACGGCTGCCAGCCGTGCGAGTGCGCCGAGGCGCCCCCGTGCGAGCGGGTGGGTGAAGGCTACTGCACGTGCGACGCGATCGGCTGCGACACCGCGTCGGCGTGCGAGGTCGGCCTGGGTCGTTGCGTGCGGGACTTCTGCGCGGTGGCCGACTGCGCCGGCCCGTGCGACAACCTGCGCGGCTGCCTGCCCGGGCCCGAGTGTTCCACGGCGGAGGACTGCAAGCTGATCTATTCGAACTGCAGTTGCCAGGCGGTGCCGGCGTCCGATCCGCGCGACCGGCTCGACGACTGCGACTACGACGGCGGGGCCGCCTGCGAGTCGAACACGTGCCTCGTGGACGGCGTACGGGCCGTCTGCTCCTACGGGCTGTGCACCGAGGCGTACGGTCCCGCTTGCGGAGGTTGAGCGGCAGCGGCGTCAGGGTTTGAACTCGAGCGGCACGCGGACCCACAGTTCCGAACCGGGCGGGGTCTCCGAGAAGCTGACCTGGCGCAGTTTCTGGACGACGCACGAGGTGACCCCGGCGGCGGCCAGCGCGTCGTCATCCTCCTCGACGCGGACGCCGACCATCCCCTGCGGGTCGACGACCAGGACCACGACCAGGGTGCCGCGCAGGGCGGGGTCGGCGCCGAGCGGCACGTTGTAGCAGGTGAGCAGCCCGCCCCGCTTGCGCTCGACGGCCCGGGCGAACAGGTTGCCGTTGATGCGGCCCGAGCCGCGGGCGATCTCGGGGCGACCGATCACCAGACGGCCGTTGCCGGGCGGCGGTGGAGGCGCGGCCGGCGCCGGCGGCTCGACCTGCAGCTCGGGCTCGGGGGGCGCCGTCGTCCGGGCGGCCTGCTGCGTCTCGGGCGGCGTCGCTTCCGCCGCACCAGCTCCGGCCGCCGTGGTCTCGGCGGAGGGTTCGGCCGCGGGCGGGGCGGGCTCCGCCGCATCCCCCTCCGTCGCGCTCTCGGCCGCGGCGGGTCCGGGTTCCGCCGGTTCCGCCGCCGGTTCGTTCGCCGCCGGGCCGCCGCACGCACCGACCAGCACGACCGCGGCCAGCAGAACCGCGCTCCGCGCTCCGGATCCGTCGTGCCGCCGGGAGTCTGCCGCGAACGTCTGCATGGGCCCCTCCTTCTCCGGTTCCCCCGCGACGCCATGGTACCGTTTTTCGGGGGCGTGTCCACGGCACAGGAGATGCGCCGCACGAGAGGCGCCGCCGGCCCGCAGCGGTCGGCCGGGAGGCCCGAGCGGCATCCGGGCGGCGTTCTCCTTGACGCTCCGGACGCCATCCCGCACACTCTCCGGTAGAGGCGCACGCGTCGAGGCCTCCGGGAGGGTGGCAGATGGATCGGTTTGCATCGCGGATCATCCTGGTCGGAGTCCTTCTCCTGGCGACGGCGTGCGGGTCCGGCGCCACCTCGGGCGACGACGGGGGGTGCACGTCGAACGTCGACTGTCCCGGCGGGCTGTGCATCGGGGGGGTGTGCCGTTACGGGGACGGCGGCGCCGAGATCGGGGGCGGGGACGCGGACGCTCCCGACGGGTGGGAGGCCGAGAGCGGCGTGGAGGTCCCGGACGGCTGGATCCCGCCGGACGGCGACATCACCGAGTTGCCGCCGGGGACCGAGCGGTGCGGGGACGGGCTGGACAACGACGGCGACACGCTGGCGGACGAGGAATGCGGCTGCGTGCCGGGCGACACCCAGGACTGCTACGTCGGGCCGCCGGAGTCCGCGGGCGTGGGCCTGTGCCGGATGGGCAGCCAGGCCTGCGAGGGGACGGGGGAGATCGGCGACTGGGGCGCGTGCGTCGGTTCGGTGCCCCCGGGCGCGGAGGAGTGCGGCGACGGAATCGACAACGACTGCGACGGCTCGGCGGACGAGGGATGCGTGTGCGAGGAAGGAGAGCGGCGCGCATGCTACACCGGTCCGGCCGACACGCAGGGGGTGGGCGAGTGCCGTCCGGGAACGCAGGCCTGCCTGGAGACGCCCGAGGGGGGCACGACGTGGGGCGAGTGTCTGGGACAGGTTCTGCCGTCGCCCGACCTGTGCGACGGGCTGGACAACAACTGCGACGGCGCGGCCGACGAGGGGTGTCTCTGCCCGCCGGGGGCGACGGAGGTCTGCTACGACGGTCCGCCGGACACCCGCGGCCGGGGCGTGTGCCGCGACGGGACACGCGCCTGCTACGTCGATCCCGGCGGGGCGCTCTCGATGTGGGGACCGTGCACGGGGTGGTCGGGCCCGGCGGCCGAGGCGTGCGACGACGGGCTGGACAACGACTGCGACGGGATGACCGACGAGGGGTGCGGCTGTCTGTTGGGCGAGTGGCGGCCGTGCTACGGCGGCCCGGTCGGCACGGAGGGAGTGGGGCTCTGCGTCCCCGGACGCGAGGTCTGCATCGATGCGGGGGGCGGCCGGACGACGTGGGGCGCCTGCACCGGCGCCGTGTTGCCCCGACCGGACGTCTGCGACGGGCTGGACAACGACTGTGACGGGGTCGTGGACGAGGAATGCCTCTGTCCGCCGGGGGCGACGGAGTCGTGCTACGAGGGTCCGGCCGGAACGCGCGGGGTCGGGGAGTGCCGCGACGGGACGCGCGAGTGCCTGTGGGACCCCGGGGCGACCAGTTCCCGCTGGGGTCCCTGCGACAGCTGGCGCGGGCCGCAGACCGAGATCTGCGACCTGCGGGACAACGACTGCGACGGCATGATCGATGAGGGGTGCGCCTGCGCGCGCGGCGACACCCGGAGCTGCTACTCGGGACCCGCCGGCACGGCCGGCGTCGGCCCGTGCCGGGCCGGGACCCAGACCTGCGTCGACGTGGGCGGCGGCGCCACGGGTTGGGGCGCGTGCGTGGGCGAGGTGGTGCCGGCGACGGAGGTGTGCGGAGACCGGGTGGACAACGACTGCGACGGAGCGACCGACGAGGGGTGCGCGTGCACGCCCGGCGAGGTGCGCTCGTGCTACACCGGCCCGGCGGGGACCGCCGGCAACGGCATCTGCCGCGCCGGTTCGCAGACCTGCGTCGAGACGAGCGGCGGGAGCGCGTGGGCGCCGTGCAGCGGCGAGGTGTTGCCGGGCGTCGAGTCGTGCAACGGGATCGACGACGACTGCGACGCGGCCACCGACGAGGGGTGCCTGTGCACGCCGGGGACGACGCAGCCCTGCTACACCGGACCGGCCGGGACGCGCGGGGTGGGCGAGTGCCGGGACGGGATGCAGGCCTGCATCGAGACCCCGGGCGTCGGCTCGAGCTGGGGCGCCTGCACCGGCCAGCGTCTCCCCGCGACCGAGATCTGCGGCAACGGGCTCGACGAGGACTGCGACGGCGTCCCCGACGACGGCTGTTCCGGGCCGCCGTCCGTCGTCTGCCCCGCCTCGCCCGTGACGATGGTCGCCCGCTCGACGATCACGCTGGCGGCCAGCGACTCCGACCCCGACGGCGACATCGTCTCCCGCCGGTGGGAGGTGACCTCCGGCCCGGCCGGCATGATCTACACCTTCGGTTGCGCCACCTGCGCCTCGACGACGTTCCGCGCGGACATCGCCGGCATCTACCAGATTCGCTACACGGTGACCGACTCCACCGGCCGCTCGGCTTCGTGCACCGTCGAGGTCCGGGTCACGGGTCTGGGGTTGCGGGTCGAGGTCGTCTGGACCTCGACGACGGCCGACATCGACACCCACGTGCTGAACGGCAGCGCGACCGTCTGGGCCACGAGCTCCACCGACTCCAACGACTGCCACTGGCGCAACTGCCGAGGCGGGGCGCTGACCTGGCCGCCGGCCGGGACGGCCAACGACCCGCGGCTCGACGTCGACGACGTGGACGGGCTCGGCCCCGAGAACATCAACGTCGACGTCGTCAACGTCGGCGAGACGTACCGGGTCGGGATCCACTGGTGGAACGGCTGGGGCAGCACCAGTTCGGGCGTGACCGTGCGGATCTACTGCGGCGACATCGAGGCGGTGCCGGCCCGCACGGTGACCCGCACGATGACCGGCAGCGCGAGCAGCTCCGGCGCGATCGCGGAGAACCAGTTCTGGAAGGTGGCCGACGTGGTGTTCACCGATCCGGACCACTGCAACGTGACCGAACTGGGCGTGGTCGTTCCGTCCGGCCCCGGCAACATCGCGCGGTGACCCCGCCGCCGCGAGCCCCGGCGCCGCCTGTCGCCGGGGCCCGACCCGGGGGCCCCGCCTGCGGCGGCGCCCGGATCGCATGCC
The DNA here is from genome assembly GCA_012797735.1 of Myxococcales bacterium. Classification (GTDB taxonomy): domain Bacteria; phylum Myxococcota_A; class Polyangia; order DRWM01; family JAAZOP01; genus JAAZOP01. The sequence goes on along the minus strand of JAAZOP010000315.1, from coordinate 742 downwards.
GAGAGTCGAGGGTCGGGCGTCTCGCCGGGCGCCGCGACAACCCCGCAGAGTCGCCGGTCAGGGGGGAAGCCCGGCGAGCCGTACCATCGCCTCGAACAGCGCGCGCAGGGTGAGTTCGAGCTGCCGGAGTTCGATCCGTTCGTCCGCGGCGTGGCCGCCGTACGGCACGCCGGGGGCGCACGGCCCGAACGAGACGGCGCCGGGGAAGAGACGCGCGTACGTTCCGCCGCGGATCGTCGCGGCCTCCGCCGCCGGCTCGCCCGCTTCGGTCCGGTAGATCTCGAGCAGCGTCCGGACGAGGGTCGAATCGGCGGGGACGCGGTACGGCTGCCCCACGTATCGTTCGTCGGCCTGGACGACGCCCGGGTGTGCGGCCGCCAGCCGCGCCGCCGCCTCGTCCAGCTCCGCCGCGAACGCCTCGCGGCTCCCGTCGTCCGGGCGCCGCAGGTTGATCCGCAAGCGCACGGTCCCGTCCTCGACGGCGAGCACGGTCGGCGCGACGACGAGCGGTCCGAGTTGCGGGTCCCGGCGCGCCAGTCCGAGCCGTTCGCCGTAGTGGTCGCCGTCGAACGACTCGCGGAGGATCGCCAGCAGCGAGCGGGCGCCGCCGGGGGCGAGCGGCAGGCGGGCGGCGACGCCGGCGAGCATCCACAGCGCGTTGGCGGCCGACTCGGGCTCGGAGGAGTGCGCCGAGCGGCCGGTCGTCTCGACGCGCACCGCGGGGCGGCCGTCGCGCTCCGCC
>JAAZOP010000314.1 GCA_012797735.1 Myxococcales bacterium | reverse complement strand
GCGGCGCCGGGCGCGCGGCCTGCGGACGCGCCCCGGCCGGCCGGGACCTCGCGGTCCCCATGCGCGGCGTCTTCGGCCGAGCGGACTTCCCGCTCCCGGTTCGTCGTCCCGGCGCGGCGCGCGTCCGCGAGGCCCGGCCGGACGCCGGTTTCGCCGCGGCTCGACGGTGCGTGGAGGCGCGATCCCGTTTCCGCATCGACGGTCTCCCTTCCGCGAGGGAAGCTACCGTGGCTCCGCGGGCGAGGCAAGCGGCGCTCCGCGACGGCCCCCCGGACCCGCCTCCCCGGACCCCTTCCCGGACCCGTCGCTTGACTCCATGCGGGGATTCCGATACGCAGGCCGTCCGAAACCGGAGGTACCCCGAGCCATGCTCGATTACATGCGCCGGAACGCCCAGTCGATCGTGATCGTTTTCGTGCTCAGCATCCTGATCCTGGCGTTCATCATCGAGTTCGGACCGCAGGCGCAGGGCTGCCGCTCCAAGGACCGCGCCACCCAGCGCTCCGCCCGCGCCGTGATGTCCGTGCTGGGCTACGAGGTGACGGACCTCGAGTTCGATCTGTGGCGGGGGCACCTGGTGCTGCAGCCGGGCATCCCGCGCCCCCAGCGCTACGTGCCGTGCTACCGGACCGCGATCGAACTCGCCGCGTTCGGCCCGGCCCTCGGCGCCGCCTCCGCCGGCGCCCCGCTGGACGAGAAGGACGACGCGGCGCACTTCCGCAACGCGTTCCTGATCCGCGAGGCGCTGGTGCGCGAGGCGGCGGTCCAGGGGGTGGCGATCGACGACGAGGAGATCAAGCGCGCGATCGCCAGGGGACGCCTGTTCATCTTCGACCACGGGTCGTGGACCGACACGCAGGGCGGCGTGCACTGGTGCGGCGGCGAACTGCCGCTGCAGATCGGCGTGGGACGGTCGGGCAAGTTCGAGCCGAAGGCGCTGCGTGCCGCCCTCCAGCAGCAGTTCCAGATGTCCGTCGATGACTTCTACGCGTTCCAGCGCCGCAACCTCCTCGCGCTCAAGATGCAGCAGATCCTCGCGGCCGCCGTCGCCGTGTCGCCGGCCGAGGTGGAACAGGCGGTGCGCGAGGAGGCCGAGGCGGTCGACGTGCTCGTCTGGACGGTGGCGCCCGCCGCCGGAACCGACGAGGACGCCGGGAAACTCCAGGCCCGGTTCGACACCCTGCGCGGCCAGATCGCCGACGAAGAGGTGGACGTCTGGCTGGCCCAGGAGAGCAACGGACGGCAGGTGGACGAACGGGTGAAGGCGGCCACGCCGCCCGCGGACGGGGGGTTCGACCCCGCGACCAGCCGGCGCGAGATCGCGCGGAGCCTGTTGGCGGTCGAGCGGTTGTCCCAGGAGGTGGAGCAGGCGGCGCGCGTCGCCCGCGCGACGTTCGCGCAGCCCGGCCAGCCGCCCGCGGAACCGCCCCCGACCCTCGAGGGGCTGACGATCCGCGCGCACACGGAGCAGATCCGGCCGCTGGCGCCGCCGGCCGAACTGCCGCCGACCTTCGCCGAACGGGCCGACGTCGTGCCCCGCATCCTCGCCCTCACCGAATCCGACCCGGTCCTCGCCGAGGACCTGTCGCGGGAATCCGCGATCGCCTCGGTGACCGACGCCGCGGGCGAGCGCTACGCGGTGCGGGAAGTGTCGCTGGTCCGCCGCACGGGCCCGTGGAACCTCGAGGAGACCGTGCAGAAGGCCCTGGCCGACAAGCGGGACGCCGTCGCCGCCTCGCTCCTCGCCGCCCGCCGCGCCCGCCTGCTCGAAGCGTGGTACGCCGCTCGGTTGTACGACGCCCGGGCGCGCGATCAGGTCGACGACCAGCGGCTGGTCGAGTACCTCGACGCCATCCGGCAGGAATCGCAGTAGCGCGAAGCCGGTCCTACTTCGGCTTCGGCGGCTCGGCATCCGCCGCTGAAGCCGGCGGCGCCTCGTCCGCCGGCGCCTCGTCGCCCCGCGCCCCGGCGTAGATCGCCTCCGCGATGCGGTACGCGCTGCTCTCGAGCGTCTTGGTCGCCTCGCGGAGCTGTTCCGTCGTCCCCTCGGCGAGCAGCCCTTCGAGCGCGGCGATGTCGGCTTCGATCGCGGCGGCGTCGGCCTCCGGCAGCACCGAGCGGAACTCGGCGAGGGCCTTCTTCGTCGTGTACAGCAGCGCCTCCGCCGCGTTCTTCGCCTCGGCCCGTTCGCGCCGCGTCGAGTCGGTGGTCTTGTGGGTCTCGGCCTCCCGCACCAGCCGTTCGATCTCGTCCTTGCTGAGTCCCGAGGACGCGACGACCTGGACCGCGTGCTTGCGGCCGGTGCCGAGGTCGCGGGCGGTCACCGAGAGGATGCCGTCGGCATCGATGTCGAAGAGGACCTCGATCTGCGGCACGCCGCGCGGCGCCGGCGGGATGCCCACCAGCTCGAAACGCGCCAGCGTCTTGTTGTCCGCCGCCATCTCGCGCTCGCCCTGCAACACGTGGATCGGCACGAACGGCTGGTTGTCGAGGCTGGTCGTGAAGATCTCCCGCTTGCGGCACGGAATCGTCGTGTTGCGCGGGATCAGGCGCGTGAACACCCCGCCGCCCGTCTCGACACCCAGGGAGAGAGGGGTCACGTCGAGCAGCAGGACCTCGCCGGTCTGGCCCTCGAGCGCCGCGCCCTGCAACGCCGCCCCGACCGCCACCACCTCGTCCGGATTCACCCCCTGGCTCGGCGCCCGCCCGAAGAATTCCTCCACCCGCTGGCGCACGAACGGCATCCGCGTCATCCCCCCGACCAGCAACACCTCGTCGAGGTCCTTCGCCGTCACCCGAGCGTCCGCCAACGCCTGCCGGCACGGCCCGAAGGTCTTGTCGACCAGCTCCGCCACGAGCTGCTCGAACTCGCTCCGGCGCAGCGTGCGGTTGAGGTGGGCGGGGCCGGACTTTCCCGAGGCGATGAAGGGGAGGTTGATCTCCGTCTCGAGCGACGAGCTGAGCTCGTGCTTCGCCTTCTCCGCCGCCTCGCGCAGCCGCTGGAGCGCCTTGGCGTCCTGCCGCAGGTCGACCCCCTCGGCCCGGAGGAACTCGTCCGCCAGCAGATCGATCAGGCGCTGGTCGAAGTCCTCCCCGCCCAGGAACGTGTTGCCGGCCGTGGAACGGACCGTGTAGACCCCCTTGGCCAGCTCGAGGATCGAGATGTCGAAGGTGCCGCCGCCGAGGTCGTACACGGCGACCAGCCGCGTCTTGCCGTCGCCGTCGGCCCGGTCGCTGCCGTAGGCCAGCGCCGCCGCTGTCGGCTCGTTGATGATCCGCCGCACGTTGAACCCGGCGATCCGCCCGGCGTCCTTGGTCGCCTGCCGCTGCGCGTCGTCGAAGTACGCCGGACACGTGATCACCGCCTCGGTCACCTGCTCCCCGAGGTACGCCTCGGCGGCGTCCTTCAGGTACGAGAGCACCATCGAGGAGATCTCGGCGGGGGAACGCTCCGTCTTGTCCACCAGAACGCGGGCGTCGCCGTTCGCCGCCTCCACGATGCGGTACGAACAGAGCGCGCGGTGACGCACCACCTCCGGCGCCGTGAACTTCCGGCCCATCAGCCGCTTCACCGCGTAGATCGTCCCCTCGGGATTCGTCGCCGCCTGGCGCTTCGCCAGTGGCCCCGTCAGCCGCTCCCCTCCCGGCAGGAAAGCCACCACCGACGGCGTCGTCCGCCCGCCGTCCGGGTTCGGAATCACCGTGACGTTGGTCCCCTCCAGCACCGCGATGCACGAGTTCGTCGTGCCGAGATCAATGCCGACCACCTTCTTGCTGGAAGACCCGCCCACCGTCACGACTCCCCGGCGGGCCCTTCCTCCGCCGGCCCGGCCCCGTCGCTCGCCCCGGACACCGCCGCTTCCGTCGCCGCCGCCTCCGCCGCGGCCGTCACGGCCGTCGCGGCCGGCGGCTTGGCCACGACCACCAGCGCCGGACGCAGCAGGCGCTCTCCCAGCCGGTAGCCCGCCTGCAGTTCCTGCGCGACGCACCCCGCCGGCGTCTCCGCCGTCTCCACCTGCCCCACCGCCTCGTGGTGCGTCGGGTCGAACGGCCGCCCCAACGCCTCGATGCGCGCCAAACCATCGCCCGCGAAGGCGTCGAAGAAGCCGCGCACCACCATCTGCAGCCCCTCCGCCACCCGCTCGCCCCCCGCCATCTCCCGCGCGAAACCGAGCGCTCGCTCGACGTTGTCGATCACCGGCAGGAAGGTCCGCAGCGCCTCGACCCGCGCCCGTTCCTTCGTCTCCTGCTCCTGGCGGGCCGTCCGCTTGCGGAAATTGTCGAAGTCGGCCGCGCTGCGCAGCAGCCGGTCGCGCAGTTCGGCGACGCGGCGCTCCAGGTCGGCCTTCTCGGCTTCCAGCGCGGCGAGCCGCGCAGCCGTCTCGTCCGCCGCAGCCGCGGGCGCCCCCTGCGCCGCGCAGGCCTCGTCTTCCTCCACCGGAACCTCGGCCTCGGTGTCGGCCGCGGCCTCCGCCACGCCGTCGGTTTGCGCCTCGGCCCCCGCCGTCGCCTCCCCGGAAGGCGCCGCCTCCGCCGCCGGTGCGACAAGGTCGTCCCGTCGCGCCGTCACGACCGCGCCTTCCGTCCCCGGAGCCGGCGGCTCCGTCAATGCTTTCGCTTCCTTGTCCATACCGGGCGGAAGCGGAAGCTACCACGGTCGCACGTCGCGCCGCAAGAGGCGTTCCGCCCTCCGGACGCACGGTCCGGCCGCTTCAGCGCTCCTCGCCTCCCTCGATGCCTGCGGCGGCTCCCGGCGGGTAGCGGATGTGCACCAGGTACAGGCCACAGGCCGGGGCGCTGCGCCCCGCGGCCGCGCGGTCGCGCGCCGCCAGGATCGCCGGCATCTCCTCGGGCGACCGCCGCCCGCGACCCACCTCGACCAGCGTCCCGACGATGGCCCGCGCCATGCCGCGCAGGAACGCCGACGCCTCGATCTCGATCTCCAGGATGTCGTCGTCCCGCTCCACCAGTTCGACCCGCCGCAGCTCGCGCACCGGCGTGCGGGCGTCGCAGCCGGCGAGCCGGAAGCTGGAGAAGTCGTGCGTCCCGAGCAGCCGGGCGGCGGCGTCTCGCATGGCGGCGCGGTCGAGCGGCGCGCGGACGTGCCAGGCCCAGCGGCGGTGGAACGGCGAACCGATCGCATGGTTGTGGATCCGGTAACGGTACGTCTTGCCCCGCGCCGAATGACGCGCGTGGAACTCGGCCGGGGCGTCGGCCACCTCCAGGATCGCGATGTCGTCGGGCGTCAGCGAGTCGAGCCCGAGGCGGAGCTTGGCGGCCGGCAGGTCGGTCTCGACGCGCAGCGAGGCGACCTGGCCGAGCGCGTGGACGCCGGCGTCGGTGCGCCCCGCGCCCGCGATCCGCACCCGCCGGCCCGTCATCCGTTCCACCGCCGCCTCGAGTTCCCCCTGCACCGTCCGCCCCGCGGCCTGGAGCTGCCATCCGCGGAAGTCGGTGCCGTCGTAGGCGAGGGTGATCCGCAGGGTGCGCATCGCGCCCCGTCAGAACTCGAAGGCGATGCCCGCCGTGAACGTCAGGTCCGAGAGGATCATCGACCGGCCGCGACCGAAACCATCGACCGACGCGTACAAGAGCTCGATCGTCAGGTAGCTGTGGTTCACGCCCATGCTGGAGTCGAAACTGCGCGCCGCCCCTTCCTCGAAGAAGTCGAGCTGCAACGCCAGGCCCGGCGAGAGGAACCACCCCGGCGTCCAGCCCCACTCGGCCGTCCCGGCCGCGTTGAGCACCCACCACCAGTAGGTCGCGATCCCGGCCTTGAAGAACGGCACCAGCGGCACCGACCACCGCTCGGCGAAAAGATCGAAGCGGTAACCCGCCGTCCAGTACGCCGGCACGATGTTCAACACCGTGTCCTCGCCCGAAGGACGGCCGTCCGGCGTGTAGGCCGTCCCCACCGCCTGCATGAAACCGGCGCTCACCCCCACCGCCAACGTGCCCCCGGGAATCCGCAGGTACTCCCAGTCGAACTGGATCAGCGACAGCAGCAACAGCGCGTCCCCGAACGTGTCCGCGTACGGAGTCTGCCCGCCGGAGAACTCGCTGTCGACGTCCGGCAGGTAGGGTCCGAAGCGGACCTCCAGCGCGAAATGCTGCGGGGTGCCGCGGTACTCGGCCTCCGCCAGCGTCCCCGCCGAAGGCGCCAGGACCTCGTCGTCCGTCGCGTTGACCTCGGTCCCCGGCTGCATCGGCGCCAGCAGGTCCGGGTCCGCCTGCGCCGCCGCATCCCCCGCCACGGCCAGAACCAGGCCCGCCGCCAGCCAGGTCGAGCGTTTCATCGCCGGTGTCCGTTCACCCGGGAGGGACCGCCCGGCCGAACATCTGCCGGAATTCGGCGCCGTCCCAGGCGCGGCCTCTGCGTCCCCCCCGGACCCCCCGCGCATCGGCTCGGGCGCGGGCCTCGCCGACGCGCCAGTCGTTCTCTGGCCAGCCGTGCTGGAGGCCGTGAACGGGTACCATCGCCGCTCTCCCCGCCCCCGGGCGCCCCGCCGGCGCAACGCCAGCGCCGCGCCGAGCAGCAGCGCCGGCAGGCCGATGTCCTCGAACCCCCCCGCCGCCGGCACCGCGCACGCACACCCCCCCTCGGCCTGCCCACCCGCCGCCTCGTAGGTCTCCCAAAAGTCGTTCACCTCCGACGGCACCGTGCAGGCCACCGTCGAGACCAGGCTCGGGTTCCGGTAGTCGTCGAGCGCCACGACGGCGAAGTGGTATTCGGTCCCGTTCGCCAGGCCCTCGATCTCTCGGACCCGCACCGCGGACCCGACGATCTGGCCCGTGCAGTACCAGGCGTCGATCGGCTCGTCGCCCGCGGCGAACGCGCCGCCGGTCGAGCATCCGGCCCCCGCCTCGCCCCCCGTCTCGGTCGCCCCCTCGTCCTCGTCCGCCCCGTCGGCGTCCGCGTCCGCATCGGCGTCCGCGTCCGCATCGGCGTCCGCGTCCGCGTCGGCCCCCGCGCCGGTCGGATTCGGGTCGCACAGCACCCGGAACCCCCATTGCTCCGAGACCGGCGTGTCGTCGGCCATCTCCCAGGTGACGATGGCCCGGTTCTCGCCGAAATCGACCGTGACCGAGACGGGCGCGGCGGGGCGTTGCGTGTCGACGCTCACGTCGTACGTCCCCGAGTCGTAGATCGTCTCGTCGGCGTCCTCGTTGATGATCAGGACCCAGATCTTGGTGGTGGTCTTGACCTCCGCGCAGCCCGGCGCGTGGGGATCCACCAGCATCGGCGCCTCGATCATGAAGTTGACGTACCCCACGCGCATCGTCAGGTCGCCGTAGACCTGGACGCAGTCGCTGGCGTCGGCGCCGTCGCGGTTGGCGCGCTGGTCGCAGGCGGAGCCGAGCCACACGTCGAGGTGCGCGTTGCTCGGGACGGAGGACAACGAGGTCCGGAAGTTCCACGCCTCGCTCATCTCGCAGTCCGCGATGTTGATGCCGACCGGCTCGCTGTCGACGGCCCCCCGATTCTCCCGGTCGAACAACTCGATCGCGAGCGCCGCGCCGGCCGCCGCGGGCCAGGCCAGCGCCGCGACGAGAAGCGTCGCCGCGGCGAGACGCACGGGGATCCGGGCGCAGTTCGAGGTCATGGGTCGACTATGTTCCATCCCATTCCACTCCCGCAAGCGTGCGTGCCTGCGATCCCACAACCCTCGACCTCCCCCGTCCATTCCCCGCTGGCGAGGCTCCGTCTCGAACGCTCCGGCCGGACGTGCCGAGCGTCTCGGCGGCATCCGCCGCAAGGTAGCCCAAGTCGCAGGCGAGGAGAAGCAGGTACTCCGCCCGGGGGCCGGACCTTCCACCCTCGACGCTTCGACGTTCGACGCTGTGCGGACGCGCGCCCGGGCGGGCTCCGACCGTGGCATCCGTTCGCGGCCTCAAGCACGGTTGGCCGGAGAACGAGCGGCGCGCCGGCGAGGGCCGCGCCCGAGCCGATGCGCGGGGGGTCCGGGGCAAACGCAGAGGCCGCGCCTGGGAAGCCGCCGAACTCCGGCAGATGAGCGGCCGGCCGGTCCCCTCCGGGTGAACGGGATGCCGATCGCGAAGAGGGCGGGCGCGTGAGCGCGGCTACAGCAGCAGCTCGGCGATCTGCACGCCGTTGGTCGCCGCGCCCTTGCGCAGGTTGTCGGCCACCACCCACAGCGCCAGGCCGTGCTCGACCGACGGATCCCGCCGGATTCGACCGACGTACACCGCGTCCGTTCCGGCCGCGTCCCGCGGCGTCGGCACCTTCCCCACCGACGGTTCGTCCACCACCACCACCCCCGGCGCACGGCACAGCTCGGCCCAGGCCTCCTCGGGCGCCAGCGGCCGCTCCAACTCGAGAAACACGGCCGCCGAATGCCCGACGAGCACCGGAACCCGGACCGTCGTGGCCGCGATCCGCAGCGCCGGCGCCTCCAGGATCTTCCGCGTCTCCTCGACCGTCTTGCGCTCCTCGAAGGTGGACCCGTCGTCGAGCAGCCGATCGATCAGCGGAACGCAGTTGAACCCGAGCGGTCGGGCGAAGGTGCTCTGCACCGGCGCCCGGCCCTCGAGGAAGGCGCGCGTGTCGGCCTCCAGCTCCGCCCGGCCCTTCTCGCCGGCTCCGCTCGCCGACTGGTAGGTCGAAACCACCATTCGGCGGATCCCGGCCGCCCGGTGCAGCGGAGCGACCGCGACGACGAGTTGGATCGTCGCGCAGTTGGGGTTGGCGACGATCCCGCGCGGCCGGCGCCGGATCGCCTGCGGGTTGACCTCCGGCACCACCAGCGGCACGTCCGGCTCCATCCGGAACACGCTCGACTTGTCGATCACCGTCGCCCCTGCCGCCGCCGCCACCGGACAGACCCGCCGGCTCACCGCCCCGCCGGCCGAAACCAGCACGAGATCGATCCCCTCGAACTCCGCCGGCACGCACTCCAGCGCCCGCACCGGCACCTCGCGCCCCGCGAACGGCACCGTCATCCCCGCCGACCTCGGCGAGGCGAACAGCCGCAGCTCGCCCACCGGGAACCTCCGCTGCTCCAGCACGCGGATCGTTTCGCGACCGACCGCCCCCGTTGCTCCCACCACCGCGACGTTCTTCACGGACGACATGCCTGGTTCCTACGGCATTTGCACGGGCGGGGCAAGATCGCCGCCGCCGGCCCCCGGGCGACCGCACCCTACAGCGCTTCCTCGAACTCGCGACACGACTCGAGCGCCAGGGCGTGGCCGAGCTTCTCCAACCACGGCGGTCGCGCCGCCGCCTTCCCCTTGCACCGCTCCAGGATCGCCCCGTCCGAACCGCTGCAGTCCCACTCCTCGAACCCGGGCATGCGGGCCCGACATTCCTTGCATTTCTCGACGAGCCGCGGACACATGTAGGCCGGCTCCTTCGAACGATCGCGGGTGTCCGACTTGCAGGCCGCGAGCGTCGCGCAGAGCGCGGCGAACAGCGCCGCCGGCAGTCCCCCGAACCGCCGTCCTCGTCCCCCCCCCTTCGAAGCCCCGATTCCTCCCGGCATCCCCACCCTCTCCCGTCCGTCCCAGGATAGCCGTCCTCGACCACCCCGTCCAACTCCCGCGTCGGTTCGTCCAGGGCCTCGCCAAGGTCGCCGCCGCCAATGCCGGACGGGCTCCAGGCTCCGGGCTCGAGGCCGCAGGCCGGCGGAATCACGATCGCCATGTCGCTCCTGGACTCTGCCCCGAAAATCGCCCATCCCCTGCTCATCCGCCCAGCGTTTTCGTGATTCGCGGGTCGCCCGTCAGGGCCGTGGGCAACGGAAGCCTCGCGCCGGCCGGCGATGCGGACTTCGGCGACGCCCTGTCGGTGCGCCGGCTTTTGGGGCCGGCGACCGCCCGTGCTATGGTCGGCGCCGCGATGATCCGGGTCGTCGCCCTCAGCAAGCGCTTCGGCCGCAAACCGGCGCTCGACAATGTCAGCGTCGAGATCCCGCCGGGCGTGCTGTGGGGACTCGTCGGACCCGGCGCTTCCGGGAAGACCGTCCTCATCAAGCACGTCGCGGGGCTGCTCACGCCGGACCGGGGACGGGTCGAGATCGAAGGCCAGGACATCTCGGCGATGGGCGAGGTGGCGCGGCAGCGGGTCCGCAGCCGCTTCGGCATGCTCTTCCAGCAGAACGCCCTGTTCGACTCGCTGACCGTGGCGGAGAACGTGGCGTTCCCCCTGCGCCGGCTCACGTCGCTCGACGAACGGCAGATCGCGGAGCGGGTGGCGGAACGCCTGGCCCGCGTCGGGCTGGCGGAGTTCGGCGACCGCTATCCGAACGCCCTGTCGGGCGGACAGCGCAAGCGCGTGGGGATCGCCCGCGCCACCGTCAGCCGCTCGGAATACGTGATCTTCGACGAACCGACCGCCGGACTCGACCCCGTGACCTCGCAGAAGATCTTCGACCTGCTGCGCGCGGAACAGCGGGCCATGCGTTCCACGGCGCTCATGATCTCGTCGGACGTGGCGGGGCTGATGACCGTCGTCGACCGCGTGGGCATGATGCTGCGCGGGCGGCTCATCTTCGAAGGGACGCGGGAGGAGGCGCTGGCCTCGCGGGACCCGTACGTCCGGCAGTTCCTGCGGGGGGAGACGGAGGGGCCGCTCTGAACGCCCGACCCCCGGCCGTCGCGTCCCCGGCGCCGGCGCGCCGCAACGTCGCCGCCCGCGCGGCGGAGAAGTTCGTCCGGCGGGTGGGCCGCGGGATCGTCTCCGTCTCGCAGCAGACCGGCGGCATCCTCGTGCTGCTGCTCAAGATCCTGCGGCGGTTCTTCCCGCCCGACGTCGACTACTTCGAGTTCAAACGCAACCTGTACAAGATGGGCAACCGGTCGCTGTTCATCGTCGCCCTGACGAGCGTCTTCGTCGGGGCGATCATGGTCGTGCAGGCCAGCGTCTACGTGCAGCAGTTCTCCGCCTACGCCTTCGTCGGCTGGGGGGCCGGGTTCGTGATTCTCCGCGAGCTCGGGCCGATCCTGATCGCGCTCATGTTCTCCGGCCGCGTCGGGGCCAACAACACGGCGGAACTGGGCACCATGGTCGTGACCGAACAGATCGACGGACTGCGCGCGCTGGCGATCGATCCGATCTCCTACCTGATCGTCCCCCGGTTCCTGTCGATGATCCTGATGCTCTTCACCCTGACCGTGTACGGCGACATCGTCGCGCTGCTCGGGGCGGCCGGGTTCGGACAGCTCATGCTCGGGATCGAGGTGCGCGTGTTCTTCCACGGCGTCACCACGCTGCTCGGCCCGTGGGACCTGTGGATCGGGCTGATCAAGTCGGTGGCCTTCGGGCTGATCATCGCGCTGTCGAGCTGCTACTACGGGCTGGCGGTGCGGGGCGGCGCGCCCGGCGTCGGTCGCGCGGTGAACTCGAGCGTGGTGGCGTCGGCGGTCGGGATCTTCGTCGCGGACTACTTCCTGACCTTCCTGATCGACTGAGGTGGAGGCGGCAGCGGCGATGGCGACGGTGCGGGATGCGGGCGGCGGCGACTCCGGGACGAAGCCCGGACGCGCGCGCCGCTTCGTCGAGCGACTCGGCGCCCGGGTCGTCGATGGCGCCCGCGCCGCCCGCCTCTTCTACTCGATCGTCATCCGCACCTTCTACTACTCGCTCCGCGGCCGCGGGGAGAAGGGCGCCGTCTGGCGCGCCATGTACCAGATCGGCAACCGCTCCCTCTTCTTCATCACCGCCGTGATGGGCTTCATCGGCATGATCATGGTCTACCACTCGTGCGTCCAGGTGAACCGCATCACCGGCGACCTGCACCTCGTCGGCGCCACCTTCCTCCAGATCGTCGTGCGCGACTTCGCCGCCTCGATCGGCGCCACCATGATCGCCACCCGCGTCGGCGCCGGCATCGCCGCCGAGATCGGATCGATGGTCGTCACCGACCAGGTCGACGCCCTTCGCATGTGCGCCGCCGAACCGATCGATTACCTGATCGTCCCCCGGTTCAAGGCGTCCGTCGTCATGACCACCGTCCTGATCGTCTGGTCGATGGCGGTGATGGTCGTGATCGGCATGCTCACCGCCTGGGGCATGTTCGGCGTCAATCCGCGGATCTTCTGGAACACCTCGATGGTCGATTACCGGGACCTCACCATGGGACTGAGCAAGTGCGTCGCCTTCGGCGCCGCGATCCCCATCGTCTCCGGCTACTGCGGCCTCACCACCTTCGGCGGCGCCGAGGGCGTCGGCTGGGCCACCACCCGCGCCGTCGTCTGGTCGATCTTCGCCACGATCCTGCTCAACTTCATCCTCTCCACCGTCGGCTTCTACGTGTTCTGGGCGTGAGGCGAGGCATGATCCGGTTCCGCGGTGTGCACAAGTCCTTCGGCAGCAAACGGGTGCTCGACGGCGTCGACCTGACGATCCGCCGCGGCGAGGTCTTCTTCATCATCGGCCAGTCCGGCGTCGGCAAGAGCGTCCTCATCAAGCACCTGATCGGCCTGCTGCGCCCCGACGCCGGCGAGATCTACCTCGACGAACAGGAGATCTCCCGCCTCAGCGAACGCCAGTACTTCGCCGTCCGCCGCCGCTGCGGCATGGTGTTCCAGCACTCCACCCTGTTCGACTCCCTCACCTGCCTCGAGAACGTCGCCCTGCCGATCCGCAAGCACAAGCGGCTGCGGAGAAAGGCCGCCCTGGCCGAGGCGATGCGGCGGCTCGAGCAGGTCCACATGGAGGAGTTCGCCCACGTCTACCCCGCCGCCCTCGGCGACGGCATGCGCAAGCGCGTGGCGATCGCCCGCACCCTGACGATGGAACCCGAGTTCGTCCTGTTCGACGAGCCGACCACCGGGCTCGACCCGATCTCCGCCCGGCGCGTCGATGCGCTGATCCGCGAGCTGGCCGACCGGTTGAAGGTCACCTGCGTCGTCGTCTCCCACGACCTCACGAGCATCTTCGCCATCGCCGACCGGATCGTCATGCTGTACCAGGGCCGCGTCCGGCTGCTCGGCACCCCCGACGAATTCCGCGCCTCGACCGACCCCGTCGTCCGCCAGTTCGTCACCGGGTCCGCCGAGGGGCCGATCGAGGTGTAGAGATGGAACGGATCGATCTGCGGTCGGATACCGTCACCCTCCCGTCCCCCGCTATGCGCGAGGCGATGGCCCGGGCCGCCGTCGGCGACGACGTCTGGAACGAGGATCCGACGGTCGCGGAACTCGAGGCGCTGGCGGCGGAGCTGACCGGCAAGCCCGCCGGCCTGTTCGTGCCGTCCGGCAGCATGGCGAACCTGATCGCTCAGCTCGTGCACGCCGGCCGCGGCGACGAGGTGATCTGCGGCCAGGACACCCACTGCATGCACGACGAGGTCGGGGCCGGCGCCGCGCTGGCCGGCGTCCAGTACGCCTGGATCCCGGGCGACGGCCGGTTCACCGCGGAACAGGTCGCCGAACGGATCCGGCCGCGGACCTTCCATACCCCGGGGACCGCCCTCGTCTGGATCGAGAACACCCACAACCGCGGCGGCGGCACGATCTTCCCGCCCGACGAGGTGTCCCGGATCGCCGCGCTGTGCCGCGCGCGCGGCCTGCCGCTCCACCTCGACGGCGCCCGCATCTTCCACGCCGCCGTCGCCCGCGGCGTCCCCGTCCGCGAACTGACCCGACCCTTCGACTCGCTCTCCTTCTGCCTGTCCAAGGCCCTCGGCGCCCCCGCCGGCTCCGTCCTCTGCGGCTCCCGCGAGTTCCGCACCGCCGCCCACCGCTTCCGCAAGATGCTCGGCGGCGGCATGCGCCAGGTCGGCATTCTCGCCGCCGCCGGCCTTTACGCGCTGCGCCACAATGTGGACCGCATCGCCGAAGACCACGCCAACGCCCGGCGCCTCGCGACCGCCCTGGCCGCCGTGCCCGGCCTCGCCGTCGACCCGGCCCGCGTGGAGACCAACATCGTCATGGCCGGCGTCCCCGGCGCCGCCGGAAAACTCGTGGAACGGCTCGCCGAACGGGGCGTCCTGGCCTGGGCCCCCGACGACCGGCGCATCCGCTTCGTCACGCACCTCGACGTCGACGCCGCCGCGATCGACCGCGCCGCCGCCGTCGTCCGCGAAGTCCTCGCCGCGTAGCACGGCCCGGCGCCGTCGAACCCCCCCGCTTCCCCCGTCGCTTCGGGCGCGCGGACGGCCGGCGCGAATCCTGGGAATTCCCCGGCGCCCCTGGTAGAATCGGCCGCCCATGGAGGAGCGGAACCTCGAGATCAAGGTCGGGATCCTCGTGCTGGTCGCCGCGGCGCTGCTGACCGGCTTCATCTTCGTCATGGGCGGGATCAGCTTCGAGGACCGCTTCGAGATGTACGTCGATTTCAGCAACCCGCTCTGGCTCTCCGAGGGCGCCACGGTCAAGGTGTCGGGCGTCGAGGCGGGCAAGGTCGAGGAGATCGCCTTCCTCGGCGGACAACTCGACCCCAAGACCAACCGCCGCGTCTACGTCCGACTCAAGCTGCTCGTCAACGAGAAGGTCCGCGGGGCCTTCCGCGCCGACGCCCAGTTCTACATCGCCAACCAGGGATTGCTCGGCGAACAGTACGTCGAGATCGATCCCGGCACCTTCGACGCGCCTCCGTTCGACTTCAGCAAGGCCGCCCTGGGCAACGATCCACCACGCCTCGAGAAGTTCCTCATCCAGGGCTACCAGATGATCAACAAGCTCGACCGCATGCTCGACATCCCGCCCCGGGACATCGATGGCCTGCTGGGCACGCTCCTCCAGGCGATGCGCAGCCTCGACCGCGGCATGAGCGGCATCGCCGACACGCTCCAGGGCAACGACCAGGACATCAAGAAGCTGCTGGCGAACCTGCGCAAGATCTCCGACGAGGCGCTCGCCGCCGTCCACACCGCCCGCCAGTGGCTCGACGAGGGGGGGAAGGTCGATCTGATCCTGGGCGACGTGCGCGCGGTGACCCAGGACCTGCCGCAGCAGGCCGACCGGCTCGTCGAACGCCTCGATGCGACCGTCGCCCGCGCCGACCGGCTGATCGGCCAGGTCCAGGGCGTCCTCGACGACACCGTCGGCGAGGACCAGCGGCGGCAACTGCGCGCCGCCATCGCCAACCTCGAAACCGTCTCCCAACAGGCGGTCGGCGTCGCCGACGACGTGCGCGCGATGGTCGCCGACGTCCGCGGCGACGTGGAACCGGTGTTCGACGGCGTCCGGTCCGTCGTCGCGGCCGTCGAGCAGATCGTCCGCAACATCCAGCGCGGCGAGGGCACCGTCGGGGCGCTGCTGGTCGATGAACAGGTCTACGACGACCTCAAGGAGCTGATCCGCGACCTCAAGCACAACCCGTGGAAGTTCTTCTGGCGCGAGTGACCCGGCGTTCGACAGAGCGTCCGACCCGCGCTACGTTCCGTGCCATGAACCGCCGATTTCCGTGGCTGCCCCTGGCCTCCCTCTGCCTGCCCGCCTTCCTCGCCGCCTGCGGCGTCCCGCTCGGCGAGATCCGCTCCGCCGCCGCGCGCGGCGACGTGGAACGCGCCCTGCGCCTGGCCCGCGGCGAACTGGAAGGGGTGCGCGCCGCCGCCGAAGGGACCGTGGCGCGGCTGGCCGCCGAGGAAGCCGCCCGGCCCGCCCTCCGCGAAGCGCTGGAACTCGCCCCCGCCTCCGCCCGCGACCTGCTCGCAACCTGGGCCGCCGAAGACTCGACCGTCGACCCGGCGAGCCGGACGTTCGCCCGCGCCCGCCTGTCGGAACTGGAAGGCGGCGCGTGGGAGGAGGAACTGCGGGCCGCCCGGTCCGCAAGCGATCCCCTGGTCCGCGCCTACGCCGTCCGCGGACTCGCCGCCGCCGGACTCCCCGCCGGCGAACTCCTCGAGGCGCTGGCCGACCCCGCCCCCGAGGTGACCCGCGCGGCCGCCGCCGGACTCGCCGCCCTCGCCGAGGCGGGAGAGGAGCCGCCCGCCGCGATTCGCCCGGCGTTGCGCGAGGCGTTCGCGTCCGCGCGGGACCCGGCGACCCGCGCCCGCCTCGCCGCAACCCTCGACCCGACCGACCCCGCCGACCTCCAGGCGCTGCTCGACGCCCTCGACGCCGAGGACCCCGGCCTGCGCCTCGCCGCCGCCGCGGCCCTCGGCGGCGCTCCGGCCCCGGAAACCCTTCCGCCGTTGCGGGACCTCCTGGAGGGCGACCCGTGCCCCGCCGGCCTCGCCCTCGCCCGGTCGCTCGGACGACACGGCCGCGCCGAACTCCGCGACGCCTACCTCGCGCGCATCCTGCGCGAAACGCCCCGCGACGACCCCCTGCGCGCCGGCGCCCTCCTCGCGCTGGAACCGGGCGGGACGCACGGCGCGGCGCTGCGCGAAGCGGCGGAAAACGGCGGCCCCCGGGAGGTCGTCGCGGCCTGCGAACGGCTGCTCGACGCCGGCGACGACGCCGGGTGTCGCGGAAGGCTTCGCGCCCTGGCGGCCGCGGGAACGCCCTTCGACCCGGCGCTGGCGGCCGCCGAACTGCTCTTCGAAGAGGGCGACCCGCCGGCGGCCGCCTGGCTCCGCTCGTACGTCGTGCAGGCCTCGCCCGCCGTGCGGCGTCGCGTGATGACGGCGGCGGCCGCGCGCCGATTCGACGACTCCGTGATCGCCATCGGACTGGCCGACCCCGACCCGGGCGTGGCGGCGGCCGCGGCGATGGCCGCCCTGCGCGTGCCCGACCCGCTCGCCCGGCCGGGCGTCGCTCCCTGACGACACGCGCCCCTGCGGGCGGGGCGGCCGAGCGCAGGCGCGGCTTCTCGACAACCGCTGGCGCTTGCGCCAACGGTGTCGTCGTCCGGAATCCACCGTCCTGGCTCGGAAAGTTGACGGTTGAAAGCCGACTGTCGCCTCCCGACTCCAGCCCCCGCCTGCTGAATGCCGAGAGTCGCAAGTTGAAGGCTGGTCGCTCCCTGCTCCCCTTTTTGGTGTTTGCCTACATTGTGTGGTAAGGTAGTTTCAGTGGATGCCCGGTCGGCCGGGCGAGGTGCCGTGGGGCGGCTCGGGATCGGGGGAGCGCGGGGAGGGCGGCGATGTTCACGGGTGCCAAGGTGTTCTCGGCGACGAAGGCCAAGGAGCGGGACGAGCTGGGCGAGGTGATCACGCGGTGGCTGTCGGACAACCCCGACATCGAGGTCGTCGACAAGGTGGTGACGCAGTCGTCGGACCGGGAGTTCCACTGTCTGACGATCACCATCTTCTATCGGCGCAAGAGCGACTGATTTCCCGATCCCCGCCGGCGTCCCGGGATTCGAATCCCAGCCTGCGTCCCCGCGTCCGGACGGTTTGACTCCCCCCAGCGTGCGGCCTAGACTGCAACACCGTCGAGCGTAGGAGGTGGTCGTGTCGCACGTCGTTCGCGGAATCCTGGTCGTGGCGGTCTGGTTGGCGTCGGCCGGGGTCGCGGCGGCGCAGTCGGCGGGCGAGGTGGTGGAGCCGGGGGGAGGGGAGGCTGGGGGAGCGGTGGAGCCGCAAGTCGATCCGGCGATCCGGGAGGCGGGGGAGCGGTTCGACCGCGGGGTGGCGTTCTACGACGAGGGGGATTTCGGGGCGGCGCTGGCCGAGTTCCTGCGGGCGTACGAGCTGACGGGGCATTGGGGCGTGCTGTACAACCTGGGGCAGGTGTCGGCGGCGCTGAATCGCCACGTCGATGCGGTCCGTTACTTCGAGAGCTACCTCGAGGGCGGGGGCGGGGAGATCGACGCGGCGCGGCGGGCCGAGGTGGAGCAGCGGCTGCGGGAGTTGCGGTCCCGGCTGGCGACGTTGACGGTGACGGTCGATGTGGACGGGGCCGAGGTCCTGCTGGACGACGAGATCGTGGGGACCACGCCGCTGCCGGAGCCGATCTACGTGGCGGCCGGTCCGCACGTGGTGGTCGCGCGCCATCCGGAGCACGGTTCGGAGCGACGCTCGGTGACGTTGGCCTCGGAGACGGCCGAGACGGTGGCGTTCGAACTGATGCAGCCGGTGGTCGAACCGCCGCCGGCGGCTCCGCCGCCGGTGGTCGAGGAGGAATGGTCGATTGCGGACCAGTGGTGGTTCTGGACCATCCTCGGCGTCGTGGTGGCGGGCGGCGCGGCGACCGCGGGGGTGCTGCTGGCGGAACCGGCGACCGTCTACACGGACGGCACGGCGGGGACGGTGGACCTGTCGCAGTACGATTGAACGGTGCGCCGGGGTCGCGTGCGGTTGACGCGGGACCTCGGGGGACGGTAACCTCCGGCGCGGCGTCGGGCGAGGGGGGCCCGGCGGAAGGAGCATGGCGATGCGGCGAGCGGTTTGGCGCGTGCTGGTGCTGGCGGCGGTCGTCGTCGCCCTGGCGGGATGTTCGAAGCTGATCGGACGCAACAAGCTGATCCCGGACCGCGGCCCGCTGGAGGGGAACACCGAGGTCTCGATCTACGTTCCCGACTGCGGCGACCACTCCAAGGTCAAGGAAGTGCTGTTCGATACCGTCAAGCAGACGATCGTCAGCCAGAAGGACGACGAGGTGAAGATCCGGACGTCCTCGGCGCAGGCCGAGAAGGCGGCGAAGGTGGTCCTGGTGCTGCCGAACCAGTTCCGCTGCGAAACCGGCGCGGTCTTCAACTATGTGAAGATGGAAGCTTCGACGATGAACTACCTCTTCGAGAAGGGGGTGGTCATCGGCGAGCGGCGGGTCGGCGGCTATCGGCCCGACCTGGCCGAGAAGGAATAGCCGTTCCCCTCCCGCCCGTCGTCCCGGCCGCAGTCTTTCCGAGGTTCCTGAAAACCGTTGACCGAGCGACGGCGGATGCGCTATGCGTCCGCCGTCGCTGGAGGAGCGGCGGCGCCAAGATGCCGAAGGACGACCATATTGAATTCGAAGGGGCGGTGACCGAGGTTCTCGCGGGCGGCCTGTTCCGCGTCAAGCTCGACTCGGGACTGGAAGTGCTGGCGCATCTGGCGGGCAAGATGCGCAAGTTCCGCATCCGCATCGTGCTCGGCGATCGCGTCCGCGTCGCCGTCTCGCCCTACGACCCCTCCCGGGGCCGCATCGTCTACCGCATCAAGTAGCTTCCTTCCGACCGTTCACCCGCTCTTCCGCCGTGCCGGAGATCGACCGGGAGAAGGACTACGCCTTCTTCACCCACTCGTCCCACTTCGGCCGCTCCTCCTTCAGCATCGAGTACGTGTGCGCCGGCTCGGGGAACTTCCCCGCCTTGACGTCCGCGACGTACGCCTTCATCGCCCCGGTGATCACCTCGGCGACGTTCGCATACTTCTTCACGAACTTCGGCGTGAACGCCTGGAACTGTCCGATCAGGTCCGAGACGATCAGCAACTGCCCGTCGCACTCCGCCCCCGCCCCGATCGACAGCACCGGAATCGGCAGCATCTTCGTGATGTACCCCGCCACCTCCGGCGGGATCGCCTCCAGCAGCAGCATGTGGATCCCCGCCTCGTGGATCGCCTTCGCATCCTCGATCAACGCCTGGGCGCTCGACAGCGTCCGGCCCTGCGCCTTGTGCCCGCCGAGCTGCCCGGACGACTGGGGCGTGAGCCCGATGTGCCCCATGACCACGATCCCCGAATCGACGATCGCCCGGATCTGCGGCACCACCCGCCGCCCTCCCTCGAGCTTGATCGCGTCGCAGCCGGCCTCCTTGAGGAACCGGCCGGCGTTCTCCACCGCCTTCTCCACCGACGACTGGTACGACAGGAACGGCATGTCGCCGACGACGAAGGTGTTCGGCGCGCCCCGCCGGACCGCCTCGGCGTGGTAGATCATCTGGTCCATCTTCACCGGAATCGTGCCGGGGTAGCCGTAGACGCACATCCCGAGCGAGTCGCCGACCAGGATCATGTCCATCCCCGCCGCCTCGGCGAACTGCGCCGTCGGGTAGTCGTACGACGTCAGGTACGCGATCTTCTCCCCCTTGCGCTTCATCTCGTAGAACTCGTGGATCATCTTCTTCGGCATGGACGGCTGCTCCTTTCCGCGGGCGGCCCGGGGCCCGACCCCCGGCCTGTTAGTCGCATCCGCCGCCGCTGGCAAGCCCCCCGCCCCGCGGCGCGCGGCCGCCCGCCCGCGCCCCCCGAGACGGCCCGCCGAGGGCCGCCTGCGCCGCTTGCCATTTCCCCCGTTCCGTGGCACGCAGGGGTGTTCGTCGCGGGACGACAAGGAGGAAGAGATGGCGACCGACCTGCGCAAGAAGCTGCGAATCTCGGCAGACCGGCTCAAGGTGCTCAACGACTACCTCGTTGCACCCGACAACCCGCTCGTCGGGAAGCTCGTCGAACTGGTCGAACGGTACGGCGGCGTCGAGGCGATCAACAAGCGGGCGGCGGCCAACCGCAAGCTCCCCAACCTTCTCCGGCGGCTGGAGGACGAGAAGTCCCCGTACCTGGGCGACATCCGCTGGCTGATCGATCAGCGCGACAAGGGCGCCTTCGTCTCGATGGCCGACTACCGCAAGCGCGTCCTCGGCGACGCCGCCGCGAAGGCCAAGTTCAGCCGCAAGAACGCCGTCACCCTCGAAATCAGCGCGGCGCAGTACTTTCCCTGGCTGATCGCCGAGGCCCGGCGGTCGATCGAGAAGCGCGAGCTGATGCCCGGCCGCTTCATCCGCGTCCGCGCCATGAAGGAGCAGGTGGCCGAGGGCGAACTCGTCCCGTTCATCGCCGCCATGCAGGTCATGGGCGCCTCCTGGGTCGAGACCCTCGACACCAAGGGCACCGACGGCTCCAACGTCCACCTCGGCGGCCCCGCCACCATCACCGGCTACTTCGGCGGCGTCGGACAGCCCGACGAACACGCCCTCCAGTGGGCCGACGAATACCTGCACTACGCCACCAACTACGGCGTCCAGCAGGTGCTCAACGTCAACGCCGGCACGATCCTCGTCGCCTACCTCCTCCATCGCCTGGGCGTCGACATCGAGTTCAAGATCTCCGTCTACATGGGCAACGACAACCCGTACGCCGTCCTCTGGACCCTGCTCGCCGCGCGCCTCTTCGCCCGCGACGACGGCTCCACCCCGCTCGTCGGCTTCAACTTCGCCAACTCCGTCCACAACGACACCATCCGCCTCGCCTCCCAGGTCCGCCAGGCGCTCGGCTTCGAGAAGCAGGTCCGGTTCGAACACCACATCGTCGAGACCTGGAAGTCGATCGTCCGCCAGGATCCGCCGTACGACCGCCTGGCCGAACTGGTCGAGGTCGCGGCCGAGGTGCCGAACATTTCGGCCAAGCACGAGGGCGGTTGCCCCGACGTCGAGAAGACCCTCGAACACCCCTCCGACATCCTCGACTACTTCCTGCCCAAGGCCGACGTGCTCCAGCAGGGCCTGATGCCGGCGCTCGAACGGAACTACCTCGAGAAACACGCCGCCGTGAACCGCACCGCCGACGCCCTGACCCGCGCCGGCATCGCGGTGATCCCGGCCCCCAAGCTTCACCCGTAACCGCGGCGGGCGCCGGACCGCTCTCCGGCCCCGCCCGGCCGCGCGACGCCGCACGCGGCGCCGCGGAAGGAGTCAGCCGATGGACCTCCAGCTTGCCGGCAACGTCGCCCTCGTCTGCGGCGCCAGCAAGGGACTCGGTCGCGCCTGCGCCGCGGCGCTCGCCCGCGAGGGCGCCCGCGTCGCCGTCTGCGCCCGCACCAGGGAAACGCTCGAACGCGCCGCCCAGGAGGTCGGCGCCGAGCCGATCGTCGCCGACCTCTCCCGCGAAGACGACCGCGCCCGGCTCGTCGCCGAGACCGAACGGCGCCTCGGCCCGATCGACATCCTCGTCAACAACTCCGGCGGCCCGCCCCCCGGCGGCTGGGACACCCACGCGATCCAGGTCTGGCGCGAGGCCGTCGAGGGCACCTTCCTCTCGACGGTCGATCTCGGCCGGCGGGTCATCCCGGGGATGCGCGCCCGCCGCTTCGGCCGCATCGTCAACCTCACCTCCTACGGCGCCCTCGAGTACATCCCCAACCTGCTGCTCTCCTCCTCGATCCGTCCGTCCATCCTCGCCTGGACCCGCGCCGTGGCCCGCGAGGTCGCCGCGGACAACGTGGGGCTCGTCGCCGTCTGCCAGGGGCTGTTCTACACCGACCGCGTCCGGGCGCTCGTCGAGCTGCGGGCCCGGCAGGGCGGCGTCACCCCCGAGGAGGCGCTGGCCCGCTGGGTCGCCGAGATTCCGATGGGGCGGATGGGCGACCCCGCCGAACTGGGAGACCTCGTCGCCTTCCTCGCCTCGCCGCGCGCCGCCTACATCACCGGCACCGCCGTCGCCATCGACGGCGGCATCCTCCGGCGCCTGATCTGCCCGCCGGGACGGTCGAAAGGACGCGCGCCGGGAACTGGCCCGGGTCGCGCCGGCGTGGTAACCCATCGATCGGATGTCGCCTCCGGTTCCGGACGCCGCGCCTCCGCTTCGCCCCGGGCCGCCGCTCGCGTTGCCGGCCCTGCTCGCGCTGCTCGCCGCCACCTGCAAGCCCTCGACGCGCGGCGGCGACGCGGAACCTCCCTCGACCCCGCGCCCCTCCGCCAGGGACGTCGCCGCCGCGATCCTCG
>JAAZOP010000313.1 GCA_012797735.1 Myxococcales bacterium | reverse complement strand
CGCGGCGCCCGCGGTGCGGCGCGTGCCCGGTGGCGTCCTCGTGCGGCGCGGCGACCGAAGGACGCCCGGAGCGGTACCCGGGGCCGGGACGCGCGGCGCGCCCCGAACAAGAGTCGGTCGTCCGCGTGGCGCTGGAGCGGAACGGCCGGTGGCTGCTCCGCCGCAACGGCGCGGGCGAGACGCCGGAAGGGCTGTTCGAGTTTCCCGCCCTCCCCCTTCCGTCCGGGCGGACGACGCCGGCGACCGTCGCGCGCCTCGTCGGACGCCGATGGGGCTGGCGGGTGAAGGACTGCCGCGAGCTGGGGACGGTGCGGCACCAGATCCTGGCGCGTTCGATCGCCGTGCGGGTGTTCGCGGCGCGGGTGGTCGCCGGACCGGCGGTTCCGCCGCGCTCCGCGGGTGCGTTCCGCCGGGCCGACCTGTCGCGGTTGTCCGGGCTGCCGGTTTCGGGCGCGACGCTCAAGATCGCCCGGCTGCTGGCGAGCCGGTGACGGCGGGCCGCCGGACGCGCCCGCGCCGCCCCGCCCGGCGCGGCGTTCCTACGCCAGGTCGAGGTCGGCGAGGGCCGCGGAGAAGAGCGCGGCGGTGCCGGCGGCGACGGGGGCCGCGGGCTTCCAGGCGCGATACAGGTGATGGCGGAAGCCCCAGTTGTGGCGCGCCTCGAACAGGAAGCGGAACAGGCGGTTCGGCTCGCGGTCGACCAGTCGCCGCAGGCGCCGGCGCACCTCGGGAAACTCGACGGCGAAGGCGAACAGGCGCTGGAGGTTGGTGATGCGGTCGCGGTCGCGCGCGGTCGGGTAGCGGAACGGGGACTCGCCGAAGTACGAGTACGACAACCGCTCGTAGTTGCCGTCGAAGTGGCCGCGCTCCTCGGCCCACCGGGCGATCGGGGTGCCCGGATAGGGTTGGAGGATCGTGGCGGCGGCGAGATCGACCCTGCAGGCGGCGTTGAGCGCCACGGTGCGGAGTTCCTCGTCGAAGGTGGCGCCGGGGATGCCGACCATGCTGAAGGAGAGGATGCGGATGCCGGCGGCCTTGAGGCGGCGGCAGCCGGCGAGGATCTCGTCGTCGGAGCAGGGCCGCGCCAGCACCTCGCGGCGGATGCGCTCCGAGCCGGACTCGATGCCGAGGCCGACGGCGGTGCAGCCGGCGTCCGCCAGCAGCCGCACCGTGCGCCCGGTCGCCCGCTCGGGGCGCAGCTTGCAGAAGAACGGCAGGCCGACGCGACGCGGGTAGATGCGGGCGAACGCCTCGAGCCACCGCTGGTTGGCGCAGAAGTTGGCATCGATGAACCAGGCGAGCCGCAGGCCCCAGCGATCGCGCACGCGCAGCACGTCGTCGCAGACCCGCTCGGGGTCGTGCGCGCGCAGCAGCGGGCCGTAGGGGCGGTAGCGCTGGTTGAGCCGGGAGTTGAAGCAGTAGGCGCAGCGGTGGGGACAGCCGCGGGTGGCGAGGAACGCCTTGTTCGGCGCGCCGCGGTAGCGGGCGTCGGCGTCGTAGAACAGGTCGGACGCGGGGGGCGGCAGTCGGTCGAGGTCGCGGACGGGTCCGCGCGGCGCGCCGCGCTCCACGGGACCGCGGCCGCGGTCGCGCCGGATCCACCAGCCGGCCGGCAGCTCGGGATACCCCGCCTGCCACAGGGCGAGGAACTCCGGAAACGACTCCTCGCCCTCGCCGATGCAGACGCCGTCCAGCGGGGCCTGTTCGATCACGCGGGGGAAGAAGGTCGGATGGGGGCCGCCCAGCACGAGTCCCTTCTCGGGGAAGCGGCGGCGCAGCTCGCGGGCCCACCGGACGTAGACCCGGTGCAGACCGGTGGTGGCGGACATCGCCAGCACGTCGGCCCCGCGCACCGCGGCGCGCGCGGCGAGCCTGGCGACGTCCCGGTCCTGCACCAGCGCCACCGCGTGTCCGCGGCGGCGGAGGGCGGCGGCGAGCGACATCAGGCCGTAGGCCAGCGGCTCGCGGGCGCCGAGGGAGACGAAGGTGACGTTCACGGGCGGGGCACTCGCGACGGACTACTCGCAGACGATGTCCCAGAGGTCCTCGCCGTCGTCGGCGGCGCCGTCCTCCGCGCCAGCGGCGTCGTCGCCGGGCGCGGCGACGTCTTCCGGGCTCGCGGCCTCGTCCGGAGCCGTCGCGTCCTCCTCCGCCGTCGCGTCCGCGGGGGTGTCCGCGACCGTGTCCGGGGTGTCGGGGGCCGGCGACGAGCCGCCGCACGCATCGATCGCCGCGGAGACGGCGCCGAGGCCGAAGTAGAACCCGAGCCGCGCGAGCCGGCGCACGGTGTCGATCAACGCCATGCAGGGTTCTCTAGCACGGCCCCCGGAAACCGGCAAGGCCGGCGACGACGAGACGCGGGACGGAAGGGTCAGGAGCCGGTGCGCAGCACGACGGCGTGCTTCCCGCCCTGCTTCGCCTCGAACATCGCCTCGTCGGCGAGGCGCAGCAGTTCCTCGTCGTCGTCGGGCGCCACGGCGAACCACGCCACGCCGACGCTGGCGCCGACGTCGGCCTCGGGATAGCAGGCGGCGACGGCGGCGACGCGCGACACGATGCGCCGGCCCACCTCCTCGGCCGGCGCCGGCTCCGCGTTCCACAGCAGGACGGCGAACTCGTCCCCGCCCACGCGGGCCACGACGTCCCCGTCCCGCACGGCGCGGCGCAACTCGTCGGCGACCTGCCGCAGCAGCGCATCGCCGGCGGCGTGACCGCGGCGGTCGTTGACCCGCTGGAAGTTGTCGAGGTCGATGTAGGCGAGGCAGACCGGCGTCCGCGCGCGGCGACTGCGCGCGGTCTCGGTGTGCAGCGTCTCGAAGAACGCGCGCGAGTTCGCCAGGCCGGTCAAGGCGTCGGTGCGGGCCAACGTCCGCTCGGCTTCGAGCGCGCGAGCCAGGCGGGCGTTGAGGTCAAGGAGTCGAAGGCGGTCGCGGCGCACGCGGGCGGCGAGCAGGCCGATCGCGGCGTAGATCGCCAGCCGCGTGACGCCGTTCCAGACCGACACCGGCAGGTAGCTCGTCCGGTGCAGCGCGGCGTCCGCGGCGAACCAGGCGACGGCCGCGACGGCGGCGAGCAGCAGGGCGGCGCGACGGCCCGCGAGCCAGCCGGACAGGGTGACCGGCACGAGGTACGCCAGCGACAGGCCGACGTCGGTTCCGGTGACATAGTCGAGCCAACCGATGACCGCGACAAGCACGACCCCGCCGGCGACCAGCGCCAGCCAGCGCGAAAGGGAGAGCGCCGGTTCGACGGGCGGAAACCCGTGCTCGTCCGACGCCGAACCGGCGGAGGGTGGACTCGAGGAGCGATGCGTGGAGGGCGAAGCGGCCATGGCCGAAGCGAGCATGCCAGACGACGGGCCGTCCGGGCAACGCACGGCCCGCGACGCACGGCGTCGGCGCGGCGCTGCCCGAGCGCCATGTTGTACTCCTCGCTGCCGCGTTCGTCGCAGTACCCGGTCAGCCGCACTACCCGGTTGTGCTCGCCCATGCAGGTCCGGTTGGCCTGCACCGCGTCGCGCTGGTCGCGGCGGACGTTGTCCTTGTCGTAGTCGAAGAGGTCTTGAGGAAGTGTTGCCGGACGGTGCGTTCCTGGAGGGCACGCAGCAGTTTGGGTTGCAGTCCGCGGGGCAGTTCGCCGACCTCGGCGAGGAACAGGGTGCCGCTGTCGGCCTGGATGAACAGACCGGGGCGGTCCTCGCGGGCGCCGGTAGGGGCCCCATCGGTCGCCGGGTGCGCCCCGCGATCGCCTGCTACGGCATCCAGGGCGGCAATCGCCGCAGGCGTTCGACGACGCCGGAACCCTCGACGATCGGGCCGTGGCCGGGGAAGATCGCCGTCACGTGCAGCGAGCGGATCAGGGCGCGCGTGAGCCGCTCATCGACCCGGTCGCACAACAGCGGGTTCCACTCGCCGCCGAAGAAGTTGCGCACCGTATCGCCGCAGACGAGGAACCCTGCCTCCTCGTGGTGCAGCAGGATCGCGTCGTCGGCGTGGCCCGGCCCGTCCCACAGGCGCCAGCCGGGGAAACCCGGAAGCGGGGCGCCGTGGGCGATCGGGGGAAGCAGCGGCGCCCGGAAGCGGTTGCGGCCCCAGGGGAAGCCGAAGTCGAGCCCCTCGCGCCAGTCCTCCCGCGGCGGGAACGGCATCCCCTGCATCGGCCAGGTCGGCACCGCGCGCCAGAGGTACGGCCAGGCCGGGAAGCGCGGCGCGCGCCCGCCGGTCACGGTCGCGTGGGCGACGGTGCCGAGCGCGATCGGGGCGCCGAGGCGGCGGGCGAGGGCATCGAGGCCCATCACGTGGTCGAAGTGCAGGTGCGAAGGCATGACCCAGCGCACGTCGCCGGGCGACCGCCCGAGCCACTCGATCGCCTCCAGGATCAGCGGCACGTCGGCCTGCGAGCCGGCGTCGACGATGCCGAGGCCGCCGGGCGCCACGAGGATGTAGGTCACGCAGTACCGCCCGGGCACGGCCAGGACGTCCGCGCCGGCGCGGGTCACGCGCCGCCCTTCCGCGGGGCCCGCGGGCGCCAGCCATCGCGCCAAGAGCGGTTTCCGGACGCCGAGCCGGGCCGCGTCCCTCATCGGAACCTCCTCACGGACCGCAGACGTACGGAACGTCGGACGAGCCGTCAAGAGGCGACGCCACGACGTTCCGTTCCGGCGGCCTGTGGTAGAGTGGCCGATCGGCGGAGCGGGCGACACGCGGGAGGAGCCGACGGGATGACGAAACGAGGGAAGCGGGACGTGACGAGCCGGTTGGGGCGCAAGGCGTTCGCGGCGAAACTGCGGAAGGTCGCGGCGGCCGTGGAAGCGGGGCGCGGATTCTCGGTCCAGGTCCGCGGCGAGCGCGTGTTCGTCCCGGCGGGGGCGGAGCCGAGCATCGAACACGAGCGGAAGGGGGACGAGCAGGAGCTGGAGTTGCAGCTGCGGTGGCGTGTGGCGCGCCGCGCGCGGCGGAGGCGGTCTTGAATCCGCCGGCGGGAGGCGCCCCGTGACGCAACCGATCGATCTGCCGTGGGGCGGCGGGACGTTGACGGTACCGCTGCCCGACCGGTGGCGCGTGCTGGGACGGCTCGAACCGCGGACGCTGCCGGCCGCCGCGGACCCGGCGGCGGCCTGCACCGAAGCGTTGCGGGAACCGGTCGGCGCGCAGCGGCTGGCCGAGCGGTCGCTGGCCGGCCAGCGCGTCGTGATCGTCAGCGACGACCACTCGCGCCCCACCCCGGTCGCCGCCTTCCTGCCGGCGGTGCTGGCGGAGCTGCGCGCGGCGGGCGCCCGGGACGAGGACATCGAGTTCCTGATCGCGACCGGAGTGCACCGCGACAGCACCCCCGAGGAGGTCGAGCGCAAGCTCGGCCGGGAGATCGCAGGCCGGTTCCGCTGGCGGTGCCACGATGCGCGCGACCCCGCCGGCCTCGCCGACCTCGGCACGACCTCCCGCGGCACCCCGGTGCGGCTCAACCGCCGGCTGGTGGAGGCCGACCTGATCGTCTGCGTGGGCGCCGTCGAGCCGCACCTGCTGCTCGGGTTCGGCGGCGGGCTCAAGATGCTCCTGCCCGGCTGCGCGGGTACCGAGACGATCGGGCGCAACCACCTGCAGGGCGTCGAGCCGGAGCACTTCGACTTCGTGGGGGAGCACGCCGAGCGCTCCCCGATGCGCCTGGACCTCGAGGAAGCCGCCGGGCTGCTGGGCAAGCCGGTGTTCCTGGTCAACGCGACGATGAACGAGCAGGCGAAGCCGACGCGCTTCTTCTGCGGCGACCCGATCGCGGCCCACCGCCGGGCCGCCGGCTTCGTGGCGGAACTGGCCGGGGTCGAAGTGCCGGAGCAGGCCGACGTTGTGCTGGCCAACTCGGACCCGATGAACGCCGACCTGCGCCAATCGATCAAGTGCGTCGGCAACTCGCTCTACGCCTGCCGCCCGGGCGGGGTGCTGATGGGGTGCGTCTACTGCGAGCACGGCCTGGGCGAGATCTTCGTCCCCCGATGCTCCCTCCCCTACTCCCTCCTGCGCACCCTCGTCCGCTGTCTCGGAGGAAAGCGCATCCTGGGGCTCGTGCAGAAAGCCAAGCGCGGCGAACCGATCGAGGAGGTGTTCGTCGGGCACTTCGCGCTCCAGATGCTGCGGCGCAACCACCACGGCGTCTTCTCCCAGCGACTCGACCCGGCCCTCGACCGCAAGATGGGCATGGCCCGGATCTTCGATCGGCTCGACGAGTTCGTCGCCTGGGCGGCGGCGCGCGCTCCGCGCGACGCAACCGTGTGGGTCTTCCCGCACGGCGGAGCCACCTTCGCCCGTCCGCCCAAGGCGGCGCAGGCGTAGGACGGAAGACGAGGCAACCACGCCATCCCGTCCTCCCGGCGCGGCCTCAACGCCCGCCGCGCGCGGCGCGGCTGCGATTCCACCAGACTCGATACCGGCACGAACGCCGGTCATGGCCCGCCTCGACGCCCGCCGCGCACACCGCGACTGCGACCGCCCCGGCCGACCGTTCGTCGTCAAACCCGCCCGGCGCGCGCCGCTTCGCGAAGACCTCCGGCGCGCGGTCACCCGTAGTGCTGGTCTGCGGAGAGCGAACGGAGGCCGGGGATGTTAGAGCATCAGGCGAAGAAAGGTGACGCAATCCACGAGGACAGCATGCAAAAAGAGCAAATACCGAAACCGAGGATCCGGTCGGCCAGGACGATCCGCACGCTGGTGATGACGGCCCTGGCGGCACTCCCGATGAAGGCCTGCACGGCGGCCCGACAAGCGCCGCCGGAGCGTCCCCGGGACGGCGTGACGGCGGCGGAGGACGCCGGCACGGCCGTTCCCGACGACGGCGACTCGGTGGGCGCGCCAGCGCCGGACCGGGCCGGCGGCGAACCCGAGGCCCGGGAACCGCCGGGGCCGGACGCATCGGGGCGGGTCTGGCGAGGCGGCGGCGAGCGCGACGCGGGACCCGAGCCGGCGGACGAGGACGCGCAGCGGGAGGACGAGGACCGGAGCGGGCGGGTCTGGCGGGGCGCGCCGGGGGAGGATCGGCACGAGGGGGACCGGGACGCATGGGAACCCGACGATGCACGGCGGCGGCGAGACTACGTTCCGCCTCCGATACCGCCGTACGGGGTGGCGCCGGTGCCCGAATACGGGGTTCCGGAGCCGATCGTCCGGCCGATGTACGGCGTCGAGCCGCCGCCTCCGGTGGCGGAGTACGCCGTTCCGGCGCCCGACGACGACGGCCTCGGCCCCGTCCTGCGATACGGCCTGCCGTATCCCCGATAGGACCGGCGTTTCCCGTGGAGTCCGGGGCGGCGTGGCGGCGGCGACGGAGCCGCCGCGGCGCAAGGAACTCTCTGCATTGACGAGCGTCGGCGGAATGCGCACCCTGTGCGCGGTGTCCCGGGGGGCCGAGGCGACGACGCTCCGGCGCGGCGACGACGGGCTGCCGGAGGGAGCGGCGGATGGCGCGGTGGCTGCAGTTCGGGCTGTTCCTCCTGGCGGTGACGCTGTTCGTCGGCGGGTCGCATTTCTACGTCTGGCGCCGGCTGGTGCACGACACCGGCCTGCCGGGCCCGTGGCGCCACGTGGGCCAGTGGGCCGCGATCGGCCTGGCGCTCATGCTGCCGGCGTCGTTCCTGCTGAGCCGGACGCTGGCTCCGGAGTTTTCCCGCTGGGTTCTGTTCCTGCCCTACTTCTGGATGGGATTGCTGGTCCTGCTGCTGTTCCTGCTCGGGCTGGCCGACCTGGCGCGCTTCGGGTCGTGGGTCTGGGCCAAGGCCGCGCGTTCGGCCTGGTGGCTGGCCGACCCGGCGCGGCGGCTGCTCTGGTTCCGCTGGAGCGCGATGGCGGCGACCGGCGTCGCGCTGGTCGCCGCGCTGGCCGGTCTGTACTTCGCCCGCCGGCCGCCGGCGGTGGTGCGGCACGAGGTCGAGTTGCCGAACCTGCCCCGGGCGCTCGACGGACTCACGATCGCGCACCTCAGCGACCTGCACCTCGGCCCGACGCTCGGACGCGAGTGGCTGGAGGACGTCGTGCGGCGCACGAACGAGTTGCGACCCGACATCGTGGCCATCACCGGCGACCTGGTGGACGGCGACGTCGAGACGCTGCGCGAGGTGGTGGAGCCGTTGGGGGCTCTTCGAGCGAAGTACGGGGTCTACTTCGTCACCGGCAACCACGAGTACTATTCCGGTGTCGAGGCGTGGCTCGCCTATCTGCCGGCGCTCGGCATCCGCATCCTGCACAACGAGCACGTGCCGGTCGGGCCGGACGACGCGCGGCTCGTGCTGGCGGGGGTCGACGACCACAGTTCGCGCGGTTTCGCCGCCGGGCACGGCCCGGACCTCGCCGCCGCGCTGCGTGGAGTCGCCGGTCACCCGCCGATCGTGCTGCTCGCGCACCAGCCCAAGGCGATCTTCGAGGCATCCGCGCGCGGCGTGGGGCTGGTGCTGGCGGGGCATACCAACGGGGGCCAGTTCTGGCCCTGGGTGCCGATGGTGCATCTGCAGCAGCCGTACGTCGGCGGACTGCACCGGCACGCGGGCACCTGGCTGTACGTGACCGACGGCACCGGGTTCTGGGGCCCGCCCCTGCGCCTGGGCACCACCGGCCAGATCGCGCTCTTCACCTTGCGGGCCCCGCGCTGACGCCCCAGGACCGTGCCTCGACGAGCCACCCGCAAGAATACCCCGGAGGCGCCATTTCGGTGTATGACGGGTGCGAGAGGTTGTTGGGCGGATGGCCGACCAGCCTGCCGACAGACGAGCCTCCCCCCGCATCGCCGCCACCTTCCGGATCCGGCTCGGCTACGCCAGCGTCGACTCGTTCGTCGAGGGATACGCCGCCAACATCAGCAAGGGCGGAATCTTCGTCCCCTCCCGGCAACCGCGGGCGAAGGGCACCGAGATCCGCTTTGAACTGCTGCTCAAGGACGGCTCGCCCGCCATCGGCGGCACCGGCCGCGTCGCCTGGGCCAGGCCGTTCGACCCCGACAAGCCCGGCGAACGGTTCGGCATGGGGGTCCAGTTCCTGACCCTCGACGCTTCCGGCGAGGAGGTCGTCCGGGCGGCCCTCGCCTGGCGCGCCAAACACATGAGCGCGCAGGAGGCCGACCGCGAGATCGCCGATGAAGGGTCTCGGGAAACACCCGCGGCTCGGCCGAAACCCGAGCCGAAGCCACCTGCCGCCGCCAAGCCCGCGGGCCCGCCGAAGCCACCTGCCGCCGCCAAGCCCGCGGGCCCGCCGAAGCCCGAACCCAGACCGCCCGTCGCTCCCAAGCCCGCGGGCCCGCCGAAGCCCGAACCCAAACAGCCCGCGGCTCCGGGGGTGGAACCGGCGCGGGTTCCCGGGGCCGACGAGTCCGGGCCGGGGGCCGCTCCTACGGCGATCGAGCCGAAGCCGGAGGCCGCTCCTGCGCCGCCTCGACCCGAGCCGCCGGAGCTTCCGGAGGCGGAAAGCCGCACTTCTACGCCCGACGGGGGCACGACCGCTCCCGGGGAGGCGGGGGCAGTGTCCGCGCGGGGTGCCGCCGAGGCTGCATCGCCGCCGGCGGCAATCCGGGAGGACGCCCGGCCGGCGGCGGGCGCCACCGCCGGGGACGTGTTGCCGGGTTGGGACGAGGACGACGCGGCAGCGCCGCGCCTTCCGGACGCAGCGACGGCGGCCGCCGTCGTTCCCGCGAAGGTTGTCGCGGCGACGGACGACGTAGATGCCGGTGCTCTCCCTGCGGCGGCGGACCAGGATGCGATTCCGGTGGACGAAACGCCTCCGGAGGCGGAGAAGCCGCCGGCCGGCGAGGCGGAATCCGGGCGACCGGCGGGTGCGCCCGCGGGGGGCGGGGCCGTCCCGCTCACGTTCGAGGAGGCGCTGCGCCAGCGGCTCGCCGAGGACCCGCCTCCGGACGACGCGTACGACGGGGTCTGGGAGCCGGCGGAAGCGGTCGCTCCTGACAGCGAGCAGGAGATCATCGAGCGTCTCACGCGACCGCCGGACCCGGCGGAACTCTCGACGCCCGACCTGCGGTCCGCCGACGGCGGACATCGCCCGTCGGACCCGAGCGCGTCCGGGCGGGCGAGGAAGCCGGGCCTGTTGGGCCGGTTGTTCGGGCGGAAGAAGGGCGCGAAGTAGCCGGTTCCGTCGCGACGGCCAGCTACTCGGCGGGGTGGAACGTGCAGTACGCCGGGAAGCCCGCCGGCAGCGCGCCCGCGTACGGATCGGGCGAGACGCCCTTGGGGTGATCGCGGAAGAAGCGGAGGAACTGCGGACCCGAGAGGTCGGGCGGGAGTTCATGGCCGAGACCGTGGTTGCACCCGACGACGTTGTGGCCGTGGCCCGTCCACCATGCGATCGAGGCCAGGGCGTGACTGTGGAAATCGACCGTGAGCAGTCCCGGCATCGCCTCGTAGGTGTCGCTCTCGCCGCCCCAGGCGATCAGCAGCGCCGTCTTGTTCGTGGTCGCCGCGTACGGGGGCCAGGTCGTGCAGAGCGACCCGAAGCAGATCGCCTGCTCGGGGTCGGCGAAGGTGGTGCCCGAGAACGACGCCGCGGCGGCGAGGACGGCGGGCCGCGCCTCGGCGAGGAAGTTCGTCATGATCCCGCCGGCGCTGAAGCCCATCACGTACACCCGGTCCTCGTCGACGTCGTACGCCTCGTCCAGGCAGGCCAGCAGGTCGTCGAACAGGTCGAGGTCGAGGTTCTGCTCGGGGTTCCACAGCAGGATGTCGTATTCGAAGCCCATCGGCGACGAGCCGAGGCCGAGCGGGACCGAGTCGGGGGCGACGGCGATGAAGGGGAACTCGGCGTCGTCGACGAGCGACTCGACCAGGTCGAGGACCTGCGACGGCTCGTTGCCGTATCCGTGGTAGAGGAAGACGACCGGCCACGGTCCCGGCGCGGTGTCCACCGCGTCGGGCAGCCGGAGCACGAAGGACCGGTCCAGGTCGTCGACCACGAATCCCGCATTCTCGCCGTCGCGGAGGACGAAGCCGTGCGACGGACAGGCGCCGGGACCATCGACGGGAACGTCCTCCGCGTCGGGTCCGCCGTCCGCTTCGGCGTCCGCCTCCGCGTCGGGGCCGCCATCGGCGTCGGCGTCGGCACCCGCGTCGGCGTCGGCGTCGGCGCCCGTGTCGGGCGCGACGTCCCGGTCGTCGTCGTCCCCGCCGCAACCGATCGCGGTTGCGGCGAACGCCGCCAGAAGGATCCAACCACGCATGTTCCTGCTCCTTTCCCGCCGTGTCGAGGCCGGCCGCCCTCCAGGATGCGTCTCGGGGAGAGCCGGCGCGTTCCGGGTCCGCCCGTTCCGCAGCGGACGGTTCAGATCTCCCCGCCGCCCGGAAGCGGGCCGTCCAGAGTCGGGGGCGGCGTCATCCCGTCGAGGTCGAACGAGAAGCCGAGGGTGAGGGCGACGATGTGCGTGATCGTCTCGTACTCGCCGTTGGCCTGGCCGTTCGTGAACGGCGCCGCCGTCGTGCCCACGTCGTTGTCCTTGGTGCCGCTCCAGAGGGCCAGCATGTAGCCCAGGTCGACCTTGAACAGATCGGGGGCGCGGTAGCCGAGGCCGAAGGTGACGAGGTGGCGGTTTCCGTCGTGCAGCATCCCGTCGTAGTACTCGGGGTTGCTGGGGTCGGTGACGTAGCCGTAGCCGGTCCGGATCGCGATCGCATCGATCGGACGGTACTCGACGCCGAACGAGAGCTGCACGCCGGTGTTCCACTTCTTCGGGTAGATCGCCGCGGCGTTCAGCTCGCCGCCGCAGTTGTTGGGCGGGTCGAGCGACTCGCAGTCGAAGTGGACCTGGAGCTGGTCGTAGCTCTGCCAGAGGGCGGCGTAGGCGTCGAAGGCGAAGGTGAATCGCGGGACGCCGTGGAAGGCGATGCCGAAGTTCATGTTCCACGGCAGTTCGATGCTCGTGCTGCCCGGCGTCGATGCCGGCAGCAGGCCCAGGCCGCGCATCAGGGTGCCCCAGGTCGACTCGGGGGCGCTGAACTCCGCCGTCCCCTCGAAGTCCATCGTCACGGCGCTGCGGAACGAGGCGCCGAAGGAGACCCAGTCCTTGACGGCGGCGAAGAGCGAGAAGTGGAAGCCGCCGCCGTGGCCGTCGCCCTCCAGCTTCATGTCCGCCACCGGCTCCGGATCCGCCGGGTCGAAGTACAGCGCGC
Organism: Myxococcales bacterium; assembly: GCA_012797735.1. Lineage (GTDB taxonomy): Bacteria > Myxococcota_A > Polyangia > DRWM01 > JAAZOP01 > JAAZOP01. The sequence goes on along the minus strand of JAAZOP010000313.1, from coordinate 293 downwards.
TGGCGTCCAGCTTGCTGTTGATCGTCGCCTTCCCGTACACGTAGTAGCCGCCGACGGCGAAGCTCAGCGCGTACCGCTCGTCCATCCCCACCAGTTCGGCCACGTCGAACGCCAACACCGGCTGGATGAAGTGCGTCTCGATGTAGGTCTGGTAGGCGGTGAACCGGCCGTCCCAGTCCTCCGGCCAGTACGTGCCGAGCCCGAACGGGTTGTTGTAGCCGATCCCCACGTGCAACCAGGAGACCGTCTCCGCCGTGAAGTAGATGTGCGCCGGGTAGAAAAGGGAGAACTCG
>JAAZOP010000312.1 GCA_012797735.1 Myxococcales bacterium | reverse complement strand
TGCGCGACGCCCGGCCAGTTCGCCTCCGGCGCCGCCAGCGGTGCCGCCGCCAGGAACACCGCCCACGGCACCGCCGCCGCCAGCCAGACCGCCGCCCGCGCCGGCTCGCCGAGCCGCGGGCGCGCGAGAAACGCCGCGACGGCCACCGCGACGAGCGGCGTGAGCAGTCCCGCCTGCGCCCCCAGGTAGGCGCCCAGATTCCCCAGCCGTTCGGCGAACGTCAGACCGGGCGACCACAGGCCGTGCGCGAGTTGGAAGGCCGTCGCCCCGCCGCCGGCCGCGTCGGCGATCCAGACCGGCACGGCCGCCGCCAGTCCCGCCGCCAGCGCGAACCACGGCGACCGGCGTCGTCGCCAGGCCGTCCCCGCGGGGCCGGCGAGCCACACCGCGACCACGACCGGCAGCAGCAGGCCGGTGAGCTTGGACCAGCAGGCGACGGCGATCCCCAGGGCGACCAGCGGCCAGTCGAAGCGGGTCGAGCGGACCCCGGCGGCGCCCAGCAGGCCGACCAGGCAAACCGCCCAGCCGAAGGCCAGCGGGGTGTCGGGAGTCGCGACGAGCGCCGCCGCGGAACCGAGGAGCGACGTCCCGGCGAGCGCCCCGGCCAGCGCCGCCATGCCCGGCCGCAGGCCCGCGCGGCGGCCCGCCGCGAACACCAGCGGCACGAGCAGCGTGCCGAGAACGACGAACGGCCAGCGCACGCCGAACGCCGTGTCACCGCCGAACGCCGTGCCGGCGGCGACCAGCCAGGCCGCCAGCGGCGGATGGTCGGGATACGACAGCGCCGGCGATTGCGACCAGGTCCAGTAGTACGCCTCGTCGGGGGACAGTTCGAGCGTCCCCGCGAGCCACAGGTGCAGTCCGCCGAGGCCGGCGGAGACCAGGGCGACGGCGAGCGCGGCGCGGCGCGAGTCCATCGCACGCACGCTAGCAGCACGGCGGGGCCAAGTCTCGCTCCTTGCGTCCACTTCGGCTTGCGGCATCCTGCAGGGGTATCCATCGGCTCATCGCGGCCCCCGCGTGTCGCGCGACGCTCGTCCAGCCCTCACGCCGCCTTCAAGCGCACCAGCGCCCCCGATGCCAATCGAGCGCGTGAAATCCAGGCTCAATCTGGCCGTGTTGGACATGTCCGACTACGTGTCGCAGGCGGTCGGCGTCGGTAGACCATCGGCGTCTGTGCGACCTGGCGCGAGTGGTTCCATCGCCGTGCGTGCATGGATTCTCCCGAACCGTTGCGCGCGATGCGCCAGCTGGGCTAGAACGGGCGGCGAAGCGGACGGCGGGGGCCGTCGCGAGAAGGGAGCGGGCGATGAGCTTCACCAAGGTCCCGGGATCGCGGAACAAGCATCACATCACGCTCTACGCGCTCTCGACCTGCGGCTGGTGCCGCAAGACCAAGGAACTGCTGCGCGGCGAGGACGTCGAGTACGACTTCATCGATGTCGACCTGCTGGCGGGCGAGGAGCGGATGCGGATCTCCGACGAGGTCCGGACGCTCAATCCCCGCGGAAACTACCCGGTCCTGCGAGTCGACGACGACGTGATCGTCGGCTACGACCCCGAGAAGATCCGCGAGGCGCTGGCCCGATGAGCGACGCGAAGGCGGATGAGGCGGAGTTCGCGCCGGAAGTGGTCCAACTCCACGCGCGGCTCGAGCGGGAGGCGAAGGAGGGCGGCTACCGGCTCAACCCCGACCGCCAGTTCACCCTGCGCCTCGTGGAAGCGCTGCTCACGAACGAACGACGCTACGGCTACTGGGCCTGCCCCTGCCGGCTGGCCTTCGGCGAGAAGTCGAAGGACCTGGACGTGATCTGCCCCTGCAACTACCGCGACGCCGACATCGAGGAGTTCGGTGCGTGCTATTGCGCCCTGTACGTCAGCGAGGACTGGATCGCCGGCAAGGTCAAGCAGCAGTCCATTCCGGAGCGACGGCCGGAGAAGTTCGTCCGCGAAGGGTACTCGGCGGAGCCGCGGCCGGCGGCGGGTGAGGGCGGGACGCTGGCCGCGAAGCTGCCGTATCCGGTGTGGCGCTGCCAGGTTTGCGGATACCTCGCCGCGCGCGACGAGCCGCCGGGGGTGTGCCCGGTGTGCAAGGCGAAGAAGGACCGCTTCGAGAGGTTCCTGTGACGCCGGTCGTCCGCTGCGCGGGTTGCGGCGCCGACCTGACCCCCGACCCGGACCGCCGCCTCCTGCGCTGCGCGCACTGCGGAGCCGCCAACCTGGTGCGCGGGCGCCTGACCGCGCCCGTCGGTCGCCTGCGGCCGGTGCTGGAGCCCAAGGACCTGCCCGGGGCGTTGGCCCGCTTCGCCCGCCGCGCGGATCTCGCGCGGACGCCGGCCGTCGCGGCGTCGGACGCGATCTGGATCCCGTACTGGGTGGCGCCGCCCGCCGCGCCCGGCAGCCCCGGTCGCGCCGCCGCCGAGACGCCCGACCCGCAACTCGCCGAACGGCCGCTGCCGGCGGCCGAGGCCGAGCCGTTGGACGAGGCGACGGCGGGAGGCGACGGCGGCTGGATCTGGCCCGACACCAGGCCGGCGCCCGGCGAAGTCCTGCGCTACGCGCCCTGGTTCCACGTCCGGTTGTCCCTCGGAGGGCGCGAGATTGATGCGTGGGTCGATCGCGTGGAGGGCGAGGTCGTGACGGCCGAACCGCTCAACCCGGAACGCCTGCGGTTCTCGCCCCGGCTGGGCGCGGTGCTGATCGCCTTCGCCGCCGGCGTCCTGCTTCTGGGCGTCTTCGTGCCGAACCCCTGGGCGGCGCTGGCGGCGTCGGTCGCGCTGGGCGGCGCG
>JAAZOP010000311.1 GCA_012797735.1 Myxococcales bacterium | reverse complement strand
GCGGGTGGTCGGGCACGTGGTGGCGCTGGGAGGCGTTCGCGCGCGGGCGTCGGACCCGGAGGCGGCGCTCGGGAGTCCGCTGCGCTGCGGCGACCCGGCGGCGGAGCGGCGGATGGCGGCGGCGCTGCGCCGGGCGGTCGCGGCGGGCGACTCGCTCGGGGGCATCGTGGAGGTGCGGGCGGTGGGGGTGCCGCCGGGTTGGGGCGAGCCGGTGTTCGGGAAGCTCGACGCGCGGCTGGGGGCTGCGCTGTTGTCGATCGGCGCGGTGAAGGGGATCGAGTTCGGCGACGGCTTCGCGCTGGCGGGGATGCGGGGGAGCGCGGCGAACGATCCGCTGACCCCGCGCGGTTTCGCGAGCAACCGGGCGGGCGGAATCCTGGGGGGGATCTCGAACGGCGAACCGATCGTGGTGCGGCTGGCGGTCAAGCCGACGCCGACGATCGGGCGGCCGCAGGCGACGGTGGACGTCCGCGGGCGGGCGCGGACGCTGCGGGTGGCGGGCCGGCACGACCCGTGCGTGGCGGTGCGGCTCGTGGCGGTGGCCGAGGCGATGACGGCGCTGGTGCTGGCCGACGTCGCCCTGCTCCAGGACGCCCGGCGGCGGGCAGCGCGCGGCATGGACGGACGGCGGGGGCGGTGCTAGGGTTGTCGCCGGCCGGAGGACGGCCGGGGACGGGCGAAGGATGCCGACGTTGCGCAAGTGGCCGGGACGGGAAGGCGACGGGCGGGGGCCGGGCGACGAGGCGGCCGCGCCGGACGGCGGCGAGGTCGACACGACGCGGGTGTTCGTGCCGAGCCACCGGCGACCGGCCGCGGGCACCCGCGGCTCGCCGCTCGAGCTGGTGTTGATCAAGCGGCGGGGGTTCTCCCACAGCGACCCGACGGCGCAATGGGTCGCGGTGGAGATCGTGACCCGCAACACGATCTATCTGGTCGACGGGGCGATGCGCTGCGTCGGGGTGGTCGACCGGGCGACGAACCGGCGCGAGGCAGAGCATTCGCTGCTCGGGGCGTACCTGACGGGCGGGCAGAAGCGGTCGGAGAACCGGCTGGACCTGTCGCAGCCGCTGCCGCTGCCGGGGATGGCGGCGATCTTCCGGCGTCCGGCGGCGGCGCGGGGGATCCATCCGTTCGGCGAGACGTCGCCGGTGGAGCGGGTGGTGTTGCGGGTCGGGGTCACGACCGTGGAGATCGACAAGGCCGGGGAGTCGTTCCACGAGCTGACGGCGCGTTTCTTCCTTTCGACGCACGACTGATCGGGCGGCGGCGGCGGGCCGGGCGCGAGCATGTGGAGCCATCTGTACCGGGCCTTCTCCCGCAGCCGGGTCGAGGAGCCGGGGCGGGTGGCGCGGCGGGTGCTGCGCCTGGCCCGTCCGTACCGGGCGCGTCTGCTGGTGGCCGCGGGTTGCATGCTGCTCCTGGCGTTGACGACGAGCGCCTATGCGTACGTGGTCGGGCCGTTGTTGCGGTTCATCTACGAGGGCGGCGCGGTGCCCGGGGAGTTCGGCTGGTTCGGCCGGTGGGTCGGCGCGTGGCTCGCGGGGGACGCGGGGCGGATGGCGCTGCTCCTGTCCGGGATGGTGGTCGGGCTGGCGCTGGTCAAGGGGTTGGCGCACTACGGCGAGATCTCGCTGATGGGGATGGTGGGCCAGGGCACGATGCACGACGTGCGCCGCGCGTTGATGGACCGGGTCCTCTCGTTCGCGCCGGACCAGCTCGTGGCGGAGGAGCGCGGCGACCTCGCGTCGCGCTTCATGGTCGATGTGGCGATGATGGAAGCGGTGGTGACGTACGGCCTGACGGCGCTGGTGCGCGACCTGCTGCAGGCCGTGGCGCTGGTCGCCCTCGCCCTGTACCTCGACCCGCTGCTCGGGGCGATCGCGCTGGCGATCCTTCCATTGACCTCCTGGCTGATCGTGGCGATCGCGCGGCGGATGCGGCGGACGCAGCGCCGGGCGCAGGACGCGATGGGGGCGTTGGCGGCGCAGATCGAGGAGACGGCGGCGGGGCTGGCGGTGATCCGCCATCACGGGGCGGAGGCCTCGCAGGCCGCCCGTTTCGCGGAGGCGAACCGCCGGGCGCGCGACGGGCAGCTCGCGGCGATCCGCATCCGGGCCTTCTCGTCGCCGCTGATGGAGCTGCTGGGGGCGGCGGCGCTGGCCGCCACGCTGTGGTACGCGCAGAGCCGGGTCTCGTCGGGGGAGATCTCGCCCGAGCGGTTCGTGTCGTTCTTCACGGCGGTCTTCCTGCTCTACGCGCCGGTGAAGAGTCTCGGGGCGGTGGCCAACTTCCTCCAGGCCGGTCTGGCCGGCGCGGACCGGGTGTTCCGGGTGCTCGACCGGGAGCCGGCGCCGGTGCGCGAGGGGCCCGACGAGGCGCCGCCGCTGCGCGACCGGCTGGTCCTCCGCGGCGTCCGTTTCCGCCGCGGCGAGAACGTCGTGCTCGACGGCCTGGACCTCGAGCTGCGCGCCGGGGAACGTCTGGCGGTGGTGGGCCGTTCCGGCGCCGGCAAGACGACGCTGGCCCAGATCCTCGTCCGGCTCCTCGACGCCGAGGCCGGGGAGATCCGGTGGGACGGCGAACCGATCGAGCGCTATTCGGGGGCGTCGGTCCGCCGCCAGATCGCCGTCGTGCCGCAGGAGCCGTTCCTGTTCCACGACACCGTGCGCGCCAACATCGCGCTCGGGCGACCCGAGCGGGGGACGACGGTGGAGGAGGCGGCCCGGGTGGCCGGTCTGGAGCCGGTGCTGGCGCGGCTGGAGGGAGGACTCGACGCGGACGTGGGCGAGGTCGGCGGGCGGCTGTCCGGGGGGGAGCGGCAGCGGGTGTGCATCGCCCGCGCGTTGTACCAGGGAGGCTCGATCCTGCTGCTCGACGAGGCGGTCTCGTCGCTGGATGCGACGGCGGAGGCGGAGGTGGGGGAGGCGATCGAGCGGGCGGCGCGGGGCCGGACGACGCTGGTCATCGCGCACCGGCTTTCCTCGGTGCGGCGGGCGGACCGCATCGCGGTGCTGGAGGGCGGCCGGATCGTGGAGCAGGGGACGTTCGACGAGCTGGTGGCGCGGCGCGGCGTCTTCGCCGATCTGTTCGCCGAGCAGCTCGTGCGCATGCCGGTGCCGGCCGGCGGGGCAACCGGATGAATCCCGAGGCGGTGATCTTCGACCTCGACGGCACGCTGGTCGATTCGCTCGGCGGCATCACCGCGGCGCTCAACGCGGCCCTGGCGGCCGGCGGCTTCCCCGCCGTGACGGCGGACCGGGTGCGCACGATCGTCGGCGACGGCCCGCGGATGTTGTGCCGGCGGGCGTTGGGGCCGGCGGGCGGGGACGAGGCGCTGGTGGACCGCGTCCTGGTGGAGTTCCGGGAGCGGTACGCCGCGGACCCGCTCCGGGAGACGCGCCCGTACCCCGGGGTGCCGGAGGTGCTGGCGCGGCTCGCTCCCCGGCCGCTCGGGGTCTGCACGAACAAGGGGCGTCGCCTGGCGGGGATGCTGCTCGACGGGCTGGCGCTGGGCCGGTACGTGGCGGCCCTGGTGGCGGAGGACGACCTGCCCTGGCGCAAGCCGGACCCGCGGCCGCTGCTCGCGCTGGCGGAGCGGCTCGGCGTTCCGCCCGCGGCGACGCTCGTCGTCGGCGACGGCCTGCAGGACCTGCGGGCGGCGCGGGCGGCCGGCATGTCGTGCTGCGCGGTGCTCGGCGGATACACCGACCCGTCGTTGCTGCTGGCCGAAGGGCCGGACCTGGCGATCGAGGCGGTGGCCGAGCTGCCCGACCGAGTGGGCTGAGCGACCGGCGGCATCCCGCGTGTCTTCCCTGGGGTCGCGCGCCGGCGTCGTTTGCCGCCCCGGGGGTTCCGGCGTATCCTTTCGGGTGTGATTCGGACCCGTGCGGCGAATGGGGGAGCGGGCGGACGCGCGGGCGCGGAGGTGTGCCGATGACTCGACAACCTTGGCTGGTTTCGGTGCTGGTCGTGCTGTCGGCCCTCGGTTGCGCGGACGGGACGACGCCGGCGGACGTTCCGTTCGAAACAGCGACGGACGGGGACGACGGGGGCGGCGAGGTCGGGGACGACGCGGGGTCGCAGGACGACGGCGGCGCGGAGGCCGACGGGAGCTGCGTGCCGGCCGGCGAGGAGATCTGCAACGGCCTCGACGACAACTGCGACGGCCGGACGGACGAGGGGTTCGACCTGGGGAGCGATCCGGCGAACTGCGGGTCGTGCGGGAACGTCTGTCCGGACGCGCTGCATGCCGCGGCGGCGTGCGAGGCGGGGGCGTGCGGGTTGGCGTGCGAGCCGGGGTGGGCGAACGCCAACGGAAGTCCGGTGGACGGCTGCGAGTACGCCTGTGCGGCGACGGGGACGGTGGAGCGGGAGGTGGACGGGACGTGCAGCGACGGGCTGGACAACGACTGCGACGCGCGCACGGACGCCACGGACACGGACTGTTCGGCGTGCGTGCCCGAGTTCTGCAACCTGGCGGACGACGACTGCGACGGGTTGACGGACGAGGACTACGACACGGACTTCGACCCGTTGAACTGCGGGCGGTGCGGCACGGTCTGTCCGTCGCGCGACCACGCCTACCCGCTGTGCATGCTGGGGGACTGCGACATCGCGTGCGAGGCGGGCTGGTCGAACATCAACGGCGACCTGGCGGACGGGTGCGAGACGACGTGCGTGCCGGAGGCCGACCCGTCGGAGACGGTCTGCAACGGGGTGGACAACGACTGCGACGGGCGGACGGACGAGGACTACATCTCCTACGAGTGCGGGGTCGGGCTGTGCGTGCGGGACTCGGTCTGCAACCACGGGATGCCGATGTGCGAGCCGGGGCGGGCGCCGGCGGCGCGGGACGTGATCTGCGACGGCCTGGACGAGGACTGCGACGGGGAGGCGGACGAGGAGGGGGACTGCGGCTGTTCGGACGCGTCGGACTGCGACGACGGGAATCCGTGCACGCGCAACGAGTGCGGGGCGGACCTGCGTTGCCAGTTTCCCGTGTTGTCCGACGACAGCGCGTGTGCCGGCGGGATCTGCTGCGGGGGCGTGTGCGTGGACTCTTCGAGCGACGCGTCGCACTGCGGCCGCTGCGCGCAAGTGTGCGGGCCGGGCAGCACGTGCGGCGGCGGGTCCTGCGCCTGCACCGGGTCGCTGCTCAACTGCGACGGGAACTGGGGCAACGGCTGCGAGGTGAACGGGGCGTCGGATCCGGCGAACTGCGGCGCCTGCGGCAGCGGCTGCGGCCCGCGCGCCACGTGCTCGTCGGGAAGCTGCTCGTGCGTCGCCCCGTATCTCAACTGCAACGGCGGCTGGGGCGACGGCTGCGAGGTCGAGCCGGCGACCGACGCGGCGAACTGCGGGCGTTGCGGCAACAGTTGCGGCGCCAACGCCTCGTGCAGCGCGGGGAGTTGCCGCTGCGTCTCGCCGTATCTCGATTGCAACGGGAGCTGGGGTGACGGCTGCGAGGTGAATCCCGCCTCGGACGTCAACAACTGCGGGTCGTGCGGGAACCGCTGCGGCGCGTTCGCGAACTGCAACTCCGGCACCTGTTCCTGTTCGTCCCCGTACCTGAACTGCAACGGGAGCTGGAGCGACGGCTGCGAGGTGAACCCCACCTCGGACAGCAACAACTGCGGGTCGTGCGGGAATCGCTGCGGGAGCAACGCCTTCTGCGGCAGCAGCACCTGCACCTGCAACAGCGGCTGGGGCAACTGCAACGGGAGCTGGGGCGACGGCTGCGAGACCTCGCTCACCTCGCTGGCGAACTGCGGGTCGTGCGGCCGCTCGTGCGACCTGCCCAACGCCTCCGAGTCGTGCGCTTCGGGGAGCTGCGTCATCACGGCCTGCAACGGCGGCTGGGGCGACTGCAACGGCAGCGCCTCCGACGGCTGCGAGGCGTCGCTCACGACGCTCGCCAACTGCGGCTCGTGCGGGCGGACCTGCGACCTGGCCCACGCCAGCGAGTCGTGCGCCACCGGCAGCTGCACCCTCGGGTCCTGCGACTCCGGCTGGGGCAACTGCAACGGCGTCGCGTCCGACGGCTGCGAGGCGTCGCTCACCTCGCTGTCGAACTGCGGCGCCTGCAGCGTGACCTGCAACCTGCCGAACGCCAGCGAGTCGTGCAGCACCGGCACCTGCACGCTGACGAGCTGCGACGCGGGCTGGGGCAACTGCAACGGCTCGACGGCCGACGGGTGCGAGACGAACATGCGGACGTCCACGAGCTGCGGCACGTCCTGCTCGTCGCTGGCCAACTGCACCACCCTGCCCTACGTCAGTTCGGCCAGTTGCAGCGGCACGGGAAGCTGCGTGATCAACAGTTGTTCGTCGGCGCGGGCCGAGTGCAACGACGTCGTCTCGGACGGTTGCGAACGGAACCTTGACGACAACGTCGGGAGCTGCAGCGGCGCCGTCAGCCTGGGGAGCGTCTCGGGCGACACCGGCGGCTCGACGATCACGCGCACGCTGTGGGGCGAGATGTGGTACGTGGTGAACGTGACGGAGGACAGCACGAGCGGGATCGGTCTGAGCCTGCGGGTGCGGTTGCAGAGCCCTCCGGGCGTCGACTACGACCTGTACGTGCACGGCGGCGGCTCGTGCGGGAGCTGCGTGCAGTCGTTGACGTCGGGGGTCGCCGGCGGCGTCGACGAGGTGTACCTCGGCTGGACCGACTGGCCGATCCTGAACGACTCGCGGAACATCTACATCGAGGTGCGGTTCTTCAGCGGCAGCACCACGGGTTGCGGGGAGTGGACGCTGACCGTGACGGGGAACACCGGGGCGTCCGTCACCTGCTGACCCCGGCGCGCGGCTCGGAGGCGTCGCCCGGGCGGTTCGACGGCGCGGCGGTGGAAGCCGGCGGCGCGGCCGGCGCGTGAAGATCCGCGGGCTTGCGTCGTCCAAGGGCGCGTCCTATGTTCCCGGCTCGACGGGAGGTGGCGGGATGAGGCGTGGCGGATGGCGCTGGCTGTGGGTCGCGGCGGCGGCGATCGCCGCAGCGGGGGCGCTCGGGCTGGCGGCGGCCGAGGAGGCGCCGCGGGCTCCGGCGCGCCGGTTGCGGGTGGTGGGCCGGGTCGAGACCGGCGTCCAGCCCAAGGGAGTGACGGTCAGTCCCGACGGCCGGACGCTGCTGGTCACCAACTTCGGGCAGCGCGAGGGGAAGAACATCTACTTCTACGACGCGGAGACGCTGGAGCGGACGGCGACGATCGACCTCGAGAGCGCGAACGTGGTGGAGTCGGTGTGGGCGCCGGACGGGCGGACCGTCTACGTCTCCGACTTCCGCAACCACCAGGTGCTGTTCATCGATCCGGCGACGCACGAGGTGACGAAGCGGGTCGCGGTCGATCACCATCCGAAGGTGCTCGTCCTGAACCCGGACGGCTCGAAGCTGTTCGTCTCGTGCTGGGCGCACGGCACGGTCGAGGCGCTCGACACGGCGACGGGGGAGTCGCTGGGCCGGGTGCGGGTCGGCTCGCAGCCGCGCGGGATGGCGGTGTCGCCGGACGGCACGAAGCTCTACGTCGGCAATCACGGCTCGCACGACGTCTACGAGGTGGACGTGGCGACGTTGACGGTGCTGCGGACGAAGAACCTGGTCGATCGGTCGTTCCCCCGCCATCTGTTGATCAACCGCGAGGGGACGCGGTTGTACGTCAGTTCGATCGGAAAGCGGGCGGTCTATGTGCTGAGCACGGAGACGCTGGCGATCGTGGACGTGATCCGGGTGGGCGAGTGTCCGAAGACGATCGTGTTCTCGCCGGACGAGGCATGGCTGTACGCGGCCGACTACTGTTCCCGCGAGGTCTCCGTGGTGGACCTGGCGACCCTCGGGTCGCGGCAGGTGGCGATCGAAGGGATCGATCAGCCGTCGGGGCTGGCGATCCGCCCCGACGGCGCGCGGTTGTGGGTCACGGGCTGGAGCAGCGGCGACCTGGTCGCGCTCGAGCCGTACGACCCGGAGTAGCGGCATCCAGGCCAATCGGCGGCGGCGGGCTTCCGGGTCCCCGCCCCGCGTTTCCGCCGGCCGGGACCGGCGGCGGCGCGCGCGCGCCGGGTCACGGGGCGTCGTTCGTCCCGGCGGCGTCGGCCGCGGGCGGAGTCTCGCCGCCCCCGCGTCCCAGGTAGGTGACGATCGAGACGGCGGCGATCAGGCCCAGTCCGATGACGATGGCGGCGAGGACCCAGCGCCAGCCGCCGTCGTGCCGTTCGATCGTGGTGCTGCTGGCGGTGGGCGAGGGAGCGGGTCGCGCGGCGGGGGCGATCTCCCAGACGACCGACACACGTTCGGAATCGACTTCCGGGGCCGCCACGGGTGGTCGTTCGGGGATCCGCGCCCGCTCCCGCCGTGGTTCCGCCGGAGCGCGGCCGGCGACCGCGGGGGCGGCCTGGGGGGGCGGTGTGGAAGGAGCCGGCGTCGCGGCGGGACGGGGCGAGGCGGGAGCCGGGCGGGGGGCGGACGACACCGGCGCAGGCTCGGGAATCGCGCTCGGCGCGCTGAAGGACGGGAGCCGCGGGGCGGCGTGGTCCGGGGACAGGGCGGCGGCGGGCACGAGGGCCGGGGTCGAGACGGTCTGATCTTCGGGCGGGGAGGCCGACGGGGGCGGGACGGGGGTGGCGCCGGGGACGCGGGACGGCGTGGCGGGGGAGACGGCGGGGACGATCGAGCCCTGCACGCGGTAGGGGAGGAGGGCTTCCCGGAACGCCTCGGCGCTGGGCCACCGTCGGTCGACGTCGCGTTCGAGGGCGCGGAGGACGGCGCGTTCGAGCGCCTCGTCGACTTCGCGGCGTTGGGGTCGGATCGGCTTGACGTCGGAGTTGACGATGCGGACCAACAGTTCGTTGCGGGTCGGCGCCTCGTGGGGCCGGCGGCCGGTGAGGGCCATGTAGAGGGTCACGCCGGCGGCCCAGAGATCGACGCGGTGGTCGAGGCGGCGGCGGGCGAGGACCTGTTCGGGGGCCATGTAGGTCGGGGTGCCGAGCAGGGCGCCGGAGCGGGTGAGTTGGGCGCCGCTGTCGAGGATCTTGGAGACGCCGAAATCGACGAGTTTGACGAAGTCCTCGCGGGTGCCGTAGCGCGTGAGGAAGACGTTGGCCGGCTTGAGGTCGCGGTGGATGATGTTCTTGGCGTGGGCGGCGGCGAGTCCCGACAGCACCTGGCACAGGATATCGACGGCGCGGCCGATCGGCAGCACCGGTTGTTCCTGGAGCAGGTCGTACAGGGTGCGGCCTTCGAGCAGTTCCATGACGATGAACGGGGCGTTGTTGGGGGCGGCGCCGAGGTCGATCACCTCGACGATGTGCGGGTTGCCGATCCGGCTCGCGGCGACGGCTTCCTGGTGGAAGCGCTGGAGGGTGCGGGGATTGTCGGCGAGGTCGGCGCGGAGCAGCTTGACGGCGAGCGGGCGGCCGAGGCGGACGTGTTCGGCGAGCCAGACGACGCCCATGCCGCCCTCGCCGAGGGGGCGGAGGAGGCGGTACTTGCCTTCGAGGACCTGGCCTTGGGGGTCGAAGCTCATGCGCCCGCCCCCCCGGGTCCGCCCTGCGGCGTCCCGTCAATCGGTGCCGGCGCCTTCGTGGGCAAGGTCTTTCGAGTCTCCGAGCACGGCGAAGAGGGCCTCGACGACGCGCGGGTCGAACTGGCGACCGGATTCCTCCTGCAGGATGCGCAGGGTGTCGCCGAGGGTGCGGCGATCGCGGTACGGGCGGTCGGAGGTCAGGGCGTCGAAGGCGTCGGCGACGCCGACGATGCGGGAGGCGAGCGGGATCTCCTCGCCCTTGAGCTTGTCGGGGTAGCCGGTGCCGTCCCACCGTTCGTGGTGGTGCTTGACCATGCCGGTGACCTTGCCGAGGAACTTGAGCGGTCCGAGGATGGCGTCGCCGAAGATCGGGTGGCCGCGGATGACGCTCATCTCCTCCTCGGTCAGGCGTCCCGGCTTGAGCAGCACCTCGTAGCGGACGCCGATCTTGCCGATGTCGTGGAGCAGGGCGGCGGAGTAGATCTCCTTCCGGTCCTCTTCCGGCAGGCCGAGCTTCTCGGCGATGCGCATCGCGAGGCGGGCGACGCGCTCCGAGTGGCCGCGGGTGTAGCTGTCGCGCGCTTCGAGCGCCCCGGCGAGGGAGCGGAGGGTGTCGTAGTAGGTGCGCTGGGTCTCCTCGAACAGCCGGGCGTTCTCGATGGCGATCGCGGCCTGGGAGGCGAGGGTTTCGAGCATGCGGCGTTCTTCCTCGCCGACGGCATGCTGCGCCGCCAGCTCGAACACCCCGATCGTGCGCTCGCCGACCCGCAGCGGCAGATCGACCCGCGTGGTGCCCTGTTCCGCCGGCGCCGATTCGCCGCTGGAGGCCCGCACGCGCAGCTCCTGGGTTTCCTGGTCGAGCAGTTTGATCGTGGTCGCGGAGGAGTCGAGGATGTCGCGGGTCATGAGCAGGATGTGCTGGAGGGTGGTGTCGAGGTCCAGGCTGGAGGTGATGGTCTGGCCGGCGCGGTGCAGGGCGATGAGCTGGCGGACCTGTCGTTCGAGGGCCTCGTTGACGGAGGCGATCTGCCGGGCGTACTGCTCGAGTTCGCGGTTGAGGCGCTCCATCTCCTGGATGTTGGCGCGCAGGGCGGCGTTCGCCTCCTCGACGCGCTGGAACATCCGCGCATTGTGGATCGCCGCCGCCGCGTGCGCCCCGAACGCCTCCAGCAGTTCCAGGTCCGCCTCGTCGTAGGCGCCGACGACGGGACTTTCCGCGTCCAGGGTACCGACGACCTCGCCCCGCACCTTCATCGGGACGATCAGCTCGCAGCGGGCGCCGGGGCTGCCCTGGACGTAGCGCGGGTCCTTCGTCACGTCCTTGATCAGCAGGCCCTTGCCGGTGCGGACGACCTCGCCGCTGTTCGTGCCGTCCAGCGGGATGCGCCGTCCCGCGATCTCTCCGTAGCCGGCGGAGACGCGCACGACCAGCTCGTTCTTCTCGCGGTCGAGCAGCAGGACGGCGCAGCGGGAGAAGGCCAGCGCGGTCCCGGCGAGGCGCAGGATCTCCTGCAGGACGACGTCGGGGTCGAGGGCGGTGGCGAGGGCCTGGCTGGCGGAATGGAGCACGGACAGCCGGTGGGATCGGCGGTCCAGTTCGGCGGTGTGGCGTTCCAGCTGGTCGTGGAGGTCGGCGTTCTGGATCGCAATCGCGGCGTGGGCCGCGAAGCCGCTGAACAGCTCCAGGTCGTCGGCGTCGTAGGCATCGACCTCGGTGCTCTCGGCGTCGAGCACGCCGATGATCGAGCCGTCGAGGCGGAGGGGGGCGGCCATCTCGGTGCGACCCCCGGCCAGGCCCGGGACGTACCGCGGGTCCTTCGTGACGTCGCCGACCACCTCGGCCTGTCCGGTGCGGAACACCGTGCCGCAGATCCCCTGTCCGGCGGGGATGCGCTTGCCGACGACGTCGCCGTAGCCGATCGCGGCGCGGACGAGCAGGTCGGCGCCGAAGGGGTCCTGCTGGAGCAGCGCGCAGCGCTTGAAACCGAGCGCGGCGGAGGCCAGCTCGAGGATGCGGTAGAGGACCTGGTCGGGGTCCAGCACCGACGAGATCAGGCGGCCGGCGCGGTTGAGCAGCGCAAGGCGCTGGGCGCGGCGGGCGATCCGGCCCGCGAGCGTGGCGTTGTGCAGCGCGACCGCGACCTGGTCCGCCAGCGCGGCGAGGAGCCGGGCGTCGTCGTCGTTGAACGCGCCCGCTTCGAGCGATTCGGCGTCGAGCACGCCGATCACGCGGTCGTCGAGCCGGATCGGCACCGCGACCTCGGCCCGGCCCCCCCGCACGCCGGTGATGTAGCGGGGGTCCTGCGAGACGTCGGCCACGACGAGCGGTTCGCCGGACGCCGCCACCAGCCCGGTGACCCCCTTGCCGAGCGGGATGCGGAGTCCTTCAGGGACGACGTAGCCCACCGCCTTGCGCAGCACGAGGGCCTCGGCCTTGCGATCGACGAGCAGCACGGCGCAGCGGGGGACGTGCAGGGTCTCGCGCACGACGCCGAGGATCTCGACGAGGAGCTGGTCGAGGTCCAGGACGGTGGCGAGCTTGCGGGCCGCCGTGACCAG
>JAAZOP010000310.1 GCA_012797735.1 Myxococcales bacterium | reverse complement strand
CGGGTGGCGCCGCCGCAGGTCCCGGCGCCGTGGTCGGACGTCGTCGAGCCGCCGTCGTCCGGGTCGGAGGGCGGTGGGCCGGCCGTGGACGCCGGTGCCGTGGCGGGCGATGCCGCGGCGGGCGATGCCGGCGCGGGAGAGGCGACGGACGACGCGGGACGCCGGCGGCGCGACGCGCGCACGCCGCCGCCGATCGAGGTGCGGGACCTGCCGCCGTTCGTGAACCTGGAGAAGAAGTAGCCGCCGGCGGGGCGATCGGGCGGCGTCAATCGGCGGCGCGCTCCTTCATCCCCTGGCCGACCCACCCGCGGGCGACGGCGAGCAGAATCGGGGAGGCGATGGCGATGCAGCCGAAGACCAGCCACATGAACTCGGTGTTCTTGGGGCCGGTCTCCGGGCAGTAGCGATCCATCATCCAGCCCGAGTAGAGCCAGGGGACGAGCAGCTTGGTGAGGAACCAGGGGAGCTGGGCGACGCCCATGTAGACGCCCGTGCGCCCCTTGGGAGCGATCTCGGCGGCGTACTGCAGGAAGCGCGGCTGCCACATCGCCTCGCCGATCGTCAATCCCACGATGTAGATCACCAGGGCCCAGACGTGGGGGCCGACGACGAGCACGAAAGCCGGCAGCGCCATGACGGCGGTGCCGGCGATCATCATGTGGTAGACCTTGGCCTTCTGCGTCAGCGCAGCGATGATCGGCACGGCGATGAAGATCAGGATCGGGTTCGCGTTGGAGGCGATCTCGAAGTACTTGCCGACCCAACCCTCGTAGGCGCGGTTGATGTACTGCGGGAGGATGAACCAGTTGTAGGTGAACAGCGTCTGCACCGGGATCAGGGCGAAGATGAAGAAGAAGAACCGCGCGTCGGCCAACGGATGGCGGGCCAGCCAGCGGACGACCACCGGGAAGAAGTGGGCGGCGATCCAGGCCACGGCGATGCCGCCGGCGACGTAGTAGCCGACGGGCGGGTCGACCCGCCAGATCACCGCGCCGATCACCGCGGCGACCAGGCCCCACAGGTGCAGCGGAACGCGCGCCGGACCCTCGGTGGCGGCGGCCGGGGCGACCCCGGCCCCTTCCCCGGCCTTGTCCTCGGTCTTCTCCGCGGCCTGCGCTTCCGCCTTCAGCCGCTCCGTCTCGGCCTTCGCCTCGGCGATCGCCCGGTCGACGGTCTTGCGGGTCAGGAGGAGCACCGTCGAGACGAGCGCGACCGCGGTGAGGGCGGTGTAGACCCAGTACGTGCCGGGGATGCCGAGCCCCGCGAACTCGTCGTCGCGCAGCAGGAAGGCGAAGGTCGGGATCCAGCCGCCGAGGTTCATCAGCGCGTAGAGCATGGCGAAGGCCATCCCGGCGGTCTTGGGCGTGGTGAACTGCCGCACCGCCGCGTAGGCCGCCGGCTGGTACATCCCGTAGCCGAGGACGACGAGCAGGATCCCGCCCATGGTCACCAGGTGCAGCGGCGACCAGAGCCCCGCCGGCTCGAGCCCGAGCACCGTCGGGGCCGCGGAGATCACCACCCGGCCCGCCAACAGCAGGATGAAGGCCGAGATCAGCGCGAATCGCACCCCCTTCTTGTCGGCGACGAACCCGAGCACGAACATCGAGATCGTGATCCCGGCGGTGAGCACCATCACCATGGTGTGCGAGTGCTCGTCCGGGTGGGGAACGCCCCGGAAGATGAAGTCCGAGAAGTGCATCGCGAGGTAGCCGAGCATGCCGAAGTAGACGAGCCCTTCGAGCATGTAGGCTAGGTTGACGCCCCACAGGGCGCGCGGCGCGTGGATCAGGTCGACGAACGGCTGCGTCAACTCGCGCCACACGCGCTTCTTCGGCGGCACCGGCTCCGGCGGCGGCGCCTCCGGTTGCGGTTCCTCCCTCGCCTCGCCGGGCACCGCCTTCGGTGCGGGCTGGTCCGCGGTGACCTTCCCGTCGTCGTCGTTCATGGTCGTTGTTGCTCCTCGACGCCCGGCTGGCTCCGGCGCTCCGGGCCGACGGGCGGCACGCTACAGCGCCGGCCGGCGCCTTGTCCACCGGGGATGTCGAAGTCGCCCGGACGTTCGTCCCGCCTCCGGGCACCGCACGCCGGGAGCGGGCCGGTCAGCGCGTGCCGAACGGGTTGGCCAACGGTGCCCGGGCGTCCGTGCCGGAGGCCGTTCCGCCGTCCGGCGCCGCGGGGGCGGTGCCGCCGTCCGCAGCGGTGCCGCCGTCCGCGGCTCCGGGACCCCGTTCCATGCGCACGCGCAGCGTGAGTCCCTCGGCGGGCACGAAGCGCAGCTCGAAGTTCCGGTAGCCGGGCGCCGCCACGCGCAACACCCGCTCCGCGCCGTCCAGCGGCAGCTCGAACTCCCGCTCGACGGGGGCGTCGTCGACCGTCGCCCGCGCGCCGCGGGGGATGCCCCGCACGCGGACCGTCACCCGCGGCACGGGGGTCTCGGCGGCGTCCGGAGCGTCCCCTCCTCCCGGCGCGGTCGCGACGTCGGGCCCCCCTTCCGTCTCGGACGTCGTGTCCGGCGCGGGACCGCCGCCGTCCGGCCGCTCGTCTTCCGTCGCTCGATCGGACGGCGCGCCCGCGGAACCGGCGTCCCCGCCGCCGGCTTCCGGGGCGGGGACGGGCGCGACGCGGGCGCCCTGGGGTTGAGCGGCGAGGGGAGGGGGCGGACCGGCCGTCTCTTCCCGCCCGGACAGCGCGATCAGCAGGGCGGCGACGGACGCGGCGACGAGCGCGATGCCGATGACGAGCAGCAGAAACAAGGCGCGCCGCGGCAGGACCAGCGCGGCGTGGCCCGGGGGAATCGAGTCGGCGCGCAGACCCGGATACGACGGACGGCGCTCGCCGGCCGGCGTCAGCCGCAGCCCGGGCTGCGAGGCCTCGCCGGCAGGCGGCTGGGAAGGGCGCGTCGAGACGTGCACCGGCGTCAGCGCCGGGTGACCGCCGGTGCTGCGGACCAGCACCGCGTCGGACCCCGCGGGCGGCTGGGAGGGGCGGGGCGTGATGCGGGGTTGCGCCGCCGGGAATCGACCCGTCCGCGGACCGATGCCGGGAGGCGTCGCCGGGCGCGGGGTGGCGCGCGGCGGCGTCCCGCCGCCGGACGGCGTCGAGGGGCGCACGGGGAGGCGCGGTGGCGTCGTGCGGGGCGAGACGAGCGGTCCCGCGGCCGGCGGCACCAGGTCGGGCACACGCGCCGCCAGCTCCTCGAGCCGGCGGATCGAGGACGGACCGTCCTCGCCGACGAGTTCCGCCTCCTCGTCGGGGGTGAGCATCCGGACCGCGACCATCTCGGCGCGCAGCGGCCGCAGCGCCTCGGCGAACTCCAGCGCCGTGCGGTAGCGGTCGTCGCGCTTGCGCTGCGTCGCCGTCTGCACGACGTACTCGAGGGCCGGGGGGACGGACGGTTCGAGAGCCCGCAGCGAGGGGAACGGCGCGGACAGCACCTTCGTCAGGATCTCCTCCGAAGACTGCCCCTCGAACGGCAGTTTCCCGGCGATCATCTCGAACAGCATCACGCCGACCGAGTAGATGTCGCTGCGTGCATCGATGTCCGCCGACCCGCGGGCCTGTTCGGGCGACATGTAGTACGGCGTGCCCATCACGGTGCCCTGGCCGGTCTGGCGCAACGCGGCGGGGCCTTCGCGGGCGAGGCGGGCGATGCCGAAATCGATCAGCTTGGCCCACGGCTCGCCCCCCGGACCTCGCACCAGCACCACGTTCTCGGGTTTCAGGTCCCGATGGATCACGCCGGCCCGGTGCGCCGCGGCCAGCGCGTCGAGGATGTGCATGCAGACGCCGACAGCCTGGTCCTGCGGCAGTTTCTTGCGCCGCTGCAGCACGTCGGACAGGCTCTCGCCCTGCAGCAGCTCCATCATCAGGTAGGGGGTGCCGTCGTCGAGCCGTCCGATATCGAACACCTGGACGATGCCCGGATGCCCCGCGGCGCTGGCCGCGCGCGCCTCGAGGAAGAAGCGCTTCACGACATCGGGGTAGTTCGCGTACTCCCGCTTGAGCACCTTGAGCGCGAAGTGCTGGCCGATCTCCTCGTGGACCGCCTCGTAGACCTCCGAGACGCCGCCGCCGCCGAGCCGTCCGGCCACGCGGTACTTCCCGCCGACGAGCTGTCCCACGAGGTCTGCCATGCGATCCGACATGCTGCTGCGTTCCGTCGCCGGACGCAAGGGGGTGGCGCCGGGGGCGCGATCCGCGCCGGGCGGGCGACGGCACGGGGCGTGTTACGAGCGGCGCGGCCGGTCGGGGTCCTCGCTCACGTCCGCCTCGGCCAGGTCGGCCGTCGTCACCGCGGCGCTGCCGAAACGGTCCGCGATCCGGTCCAGGGCCGCATTGAGCCGGTCCGCGGGACGGGGACCGGCGGCGAACAGCCCGATCTGGCGGCCGGCGCCGGCGGTCACCTCCTGCCCCGCGACGCCGGTGAGGCGCACGGGCCGCGCCGGCGCCAGCCGCTCGAGCAGCTCCAGGGCCGCGCGGTAGATCGCCTGCCCGTCGTCGGTCGGTTCTTCGAGCGTCGTGCGGCGGGTGACGAGGCGGAAGTCGCAGAACTTCACCTTGAGCTGGACGACGCGGGCGCGCCGCCCGGCGCGACGCAGCCGGCGGCCCACGCGCAGCGCCTGCGAGTGAATCCTCGGCCGCAGCGCCTCCAATCCCGACAGGTCCTCCTCGAACGTGTCCTCCGCGCCGACGCTCCTGGCCTCCCGGTCCGGGATCACCTCGCGTTCGTCGATGCCCCGGCTCAGCGCCCACAGCTCCCGGCCGGCGGCCCCGAGCTGCCGTTCGAGCCGCGCCGGATCGGTCGCGGCGATGTCGCCGATCGTGCGCAGGCCGAGTTCCCGCAGGACCGCCTCGGTCTTCGGACCGACGCCCCACAGGCGTCCCACGGGCAATCCCGCCAGGAACGCGACGGTCTCGTCCGCGGGAACCTCGAGCTGGCCGTTCGGCTTGGCGAGGTCCGAGGCGATCTTGGCCACGAACTTCACGGCGGCGATGCCGGCCGAGGCGGTCAGACCGACCTCCGCGGCGATCCGTTCGCGGATCCGGCGCGCGATCTCCGCCGGCGCGCCGAACAGGCGGACCGAGCCGCCGACGTCGAGGAACGCCTCGTCGAGCGAGAGGGGCTCGACGAGCGGCGTGACGCTCTCGAAGATGGCGAACACCCGCTCGCTGGCCTCGACGTACGCCTCGAACCGCGGCGGGACGACGATCGCCTGGGGCGCCCGCCGCACCGCCTGGGCCATCGGCATGGCGGAACGCACGCCGAACGGGCGAACCTCGTAGGACGCGGCGACGACGACGCCGCGGGTCGGGTGGCCGCCCACGATCACCGGCCGGCCGCGCAGCTCGGGCCGGTCGCGCTGCTCGACGGAGGCATAGAACGCGTCGAGATCCACGTGCAGGATGGCGCGCGGCATCGGGGACCATCCTACCTCGACTTGCCCCGCCGTCGTGGATAGACTCCGCCGCCGTGCGAACCCTGGTCGCCGTGCTGGTGATGGCGCTCGCGGTGTCGTGCGGCATCGTGGGCGTCTGCGAGCAGACCCCGGACCCGGGGAGCGGCGCGGCGCCGCGGATGGCGCGCTCGGCCGCGGCGG
>JAAZOP010000309.1 GCA_012797735.1 Myxococcales bacterium | reverse complement strand
TTCGGCGAACCACTCCGCGGTGGGCTGCGCGAAGGCGGGGGCGGCGGCGAGCAGCGTTGCCCCCAGGCACGACCACCACGGCCGCAGGGGAGGCCAAGCCCGCCCAAGCCCGCGGGGCGAAGGTGGGGAGGCCGAAGGCGGGCGAGCCCACCCGCGACTCAACCTTGTCGCGCTCATGGCGTCGCCTCCAGGACCCATCCGTGGGGCAGGTAGCGGATGCGGACCTCGTCGAGGCCGCCGGAGCCGTCGGCGTCGCTCCAGTCGGTGAAGGCGACGGCCAGCGGGCCGGGCGGGTCGTCGGGCCAGATCGGGGCGCCGAAGGCGGCCGACGGTCGCTCCTGGACGTCCAGCCGTGTCGTGTTGAGGAGAGCGTCGGCGGGGGACAGGACGGCAAGGCCGCAGGAACCGGCTTCGGGGCAGGCGACGGCGAGGCGCACGCCGCCGATCGCGGTGAAGCTGTCGTCGGCCAGGCGGAAGGCGCCGCGAGGTTCTTCCATCCAGACGGCGACGAGGGTCTCGCTGTCGGCGCCTGCGGCGAGGGAGGGGGCCGACTGCATCGGCGTGCGGGCCGGGGGGGCCGGCGGCGGGGTCATGGCGTGCGGGAGGACGAGTTCACCGGCCGGGTCGAGGCCGCCGGCGGCGAAGATGAAGTTCGCGCGGACGGTCAGGCGGCCGTCGTCTTCCAGGTCGGTCCAGGCGACGACGTAGCCGGGCTCGGGGAACTCGACGGCGGCGACGGTGGGCTCGTACTGGTCGTGCGCGGTGCGGGCGTTCACGCGGAACTCGGCCCCGAGCCTCGTGGTGCCGGTCGCGTCGAAGCGTTGGGCGTGGATGGCGGTGCCGGAGCCGCCGGGCTCGGAGCCGCTGTCGTCGGTCCAGGCGATGAGGAACTCGCCGGTGGCGCCGGCGGCGACGGCGGGTTCGGTCTGGGCGCCGGCGGTCGTGGTGTTGGCGAGCCGATCGGAGGCGAAGCCGGCGGCGGGGACTCCGCCGGCGGCGTCGAACACGCGGTAGCGGATGCCGCACAGGCCCCACGGCGTGGGGCCTTCGGCGCCGGCGCTCCAGTCTTCCCAGGCCAGGACGAACCGGTCGCGCAGCGGGGAGACGGCGAGGGTCGGATGGAGTTGCGCCTCGCCGACGGTCGTGTTCGCGCGGACGGGCGAGAGGCAGCGGGCGACGAGGCGGTCGCCGACGTCGCCGACGCCCGTCTCGAGGGTCACGCTGCAGAGGCGGAAGTGGATGTCGACGTCCTCGCCGCCGGCGGCCTCGCCGTAGCCCTGCCAGGCGACGACGAAGCGGTCGGCGCCGAGGGTGGCGACGACGGGGTGTTCCTGCGGCCGCGCCAGGTCGGTGATCGGGAGGTCGGTGGTGAGAAGGCCGGTGGCGGGGTCGAGGACGCGGGCGCGGACGTCGGCGTAGGTGGGGTCGAGGTCCTGGTCCTGGGTCCAGGCGAGGACGACGCGGCCGTCGTCGAGGACGGCGACGGTGTGGTCGGCGGGGCCGAGTTCCTCGCGGCCGTCGTCGCCGTCGAGCGGCGAGGCGTCGGTGGCGACGAAGTCGAAGGTGGTGCAGTTCGTGTCGCAGCCGAGGGACTGGCCGGCGTGGTCGCATTCCTCGTCGGGGTCCGGGATGCCGTTGCCGCAGGTGCGTTCGACGCAGGCGCCGCCGCGGCAGACTCCGGGGGTGGCGGGTCCGACGTCGCACGGGCTGCCGTCAGGGGCGGGTGTGAAGCCGCAATCGATCGCGGGCGCGGCGGTCGGGTCGCAGACGGCGACCTGGCAGACCGGGGGCAGAGGGCAGCGGTCGAGGTCGATGGTCCAGGCGCACCGATCGAGTTCCTCGTCGCAGTCGTCGGCGGTGCAGGTGATGCCGTCGGAGCAGTCGGGCGGTGTGCCGGGGGCGCAGCCGGCGTCGGCGAGGCACACCTCCGGCCCGTCGCACCAGGCGCCGTCGTCGCAGAGGGCGTCGTCGGGCGCGTGGGTGCAGGCATCGATGCCGGCGTCGCAGGAATCGTGGGTGCAGTCGATCGAATCGTCGCAGGTGGGCGGTGTGCCGGGGAGGCAGCCGACGTCGACGGCGCAGCGCTCGGGGCCGTCGCAGAACAGGCCGTTGTCGCAGCGTTCGTCGCGCGGGGGGTGGTTGCAGGAGGGGGTGTCGCCGGGCGGTTCCGGCTCGACGCAGAGGTCGGAGGTGCAATCGATCCCGTCGGAGCAGTCCCAGGGAGTGCCGGGGACGCAGCCGGCGGACGGGTCGCAGCTCTCCGCGCCGTTGCAGGTGGCGCCGTCGTCGCACGCGGCGTCGACCGGGGTGTAGAGGCAGGCTCCCGTGGGCTCCTGGCAGGCATCGATCGTGCAGGGGACGCCGTCGTCGCAGACGACGGGTTCCCCGGCGGTGCAGGAGCCGAGGACGCACCGCTCGAACCCGTTGCAGGCGACGCCGTCCTGGCACTGCCCGTCGTTCGAGCAGCAGCCGGGGGCGGCGGCGAGGAGGGCGGCGAGGGCGGGCAGGAGGAGACGCATCGGCCTACTCCGACGGCGTCATGCGGGTCCAGTACCGGTAGCGCACCACGAACTGGACGTCCTCCACGTTGGCCCAGTTCAGCCCCGGGATGTCCCAGAGATAGAGCGTGTAGTTGCCGTTGAGCGGTCGGCCCCGGAACTCGTCCTTCGTGTACGTCTCCATCAGGGTACTCTGGCTTCCCGTCATCGGGTTCGTGAGGACGACCTCGGCTGCGAGCGCCTTGGCGTGCTCGATGCGGGCGGTGGGCATGTCGAACGACACAGTCTGGTCGGCGTGGTTGCGCACCGGGATGTCGGCGCCTTCGTGGACCAGCGTGTACGGGAGGTATGCCGAACCGTAGCAGGAATCTGGCGAGCCCGCGTCGCACTCTCGGACATTGGTGCCCACGACGTTCACAGCGACGGACTCAACACGGTAGTTGAAGTTCCACGGTGAGATCGGCGCGCTCGACAGTGCACGACCATCCTCGATGCCTCCCAGCGAGATCTGGAAGTCGGCGCGGTAGGCGCATGCGTAGGGGTCCGCACCGAGGGCGTCCGGAGAGCAGTCGGCCTCACCCGAGCACATGCACCGCCGGGCGAACCTGCTGCGAAGCGTGGAGCCGTCGCGGTCAGGACACGCGGCCCCGAACAGCACCCTGGAGTCCTCCACGGCTTCGTAGGGACGGACGTTTGCGCCCACGTCCGGTCCTGCGGCGACGTCGGCCCTCCCGTACCCCTCCAACTGCCAACCGCCCACGACCAGGCTCCCGGCGACGAGCGTGTCGGACTCCTCCTCGACGCTGGGCTTGAGGACGATGCGCACGTTCGAGCAACCGCTGGGCGGCGAGAAGATGATGCCGAGCCGCTCGAAATGGTCGGCCGGATTCTGCGAGAAGCTCGCGCCGAACTCCTCCTCGGTCTCCTCACCGAGACATCGCAGGCTCACTTCGTACGTCACGCCGTCCTCTTCGTCGCCGCCGTCGCCGTCCGCCGCCCACCAAGTCAGGGCGTAGCGCATGCCCGGCGTGAGGCCATGGACGACCTGGCCGACCTCGGGCACGGCGTCGTCGATCGGATACGGCCAGTGTTCCGGTACCGCCAGCCGCGTGGCTCGCCCGAACGGGAAGCTGGCGGGCTCCACGTCCGAAGGGCTTGCGTCGAGATCGCCGAGGCAGAGCGTCACTGGCGGCTCGCCTGCCACCTCGACACACCGATTCGACAGTTCCCAAGCCGCCCGGTCGAGCGACTCCGTGTAGAGCAGGAGGTTGTACGACTCCCGATCGCACAGGCCGAACACACCGGGCATCAGGTCGTCCTTCAGCGACAAGACGACGGTGTCCGAGCCGTCGGCGAATGGGAACTTCACCGGGTACGACTCGACGAACAGGTCCAGCATGCGGACATAGTCCCCGACGTACCCACCCACGAACCGTCCGTTCCAGTCGTCCCACCGCGAGGTTCCAACCGTGTCCGGAGCGCCCGCGTCCAGCTCGACTCCGGGAGAGCGAATCCTGTCCCGCCCGGAGAGGTGGTCGTAGTCGATCCCCCGCATCCGGCAAATCTGGTCAACCCACTCGCTGGGCGGCGGAACGAATGGCATCGAGTCGTGCATTTCCCGCATATCGAGTCCCAGGCGGAACTCGATGGCTCGCCGTGCAATGAACGCCATCCGCTTGGTCTGGTCCAGGAGCGTCCGGTACCGGGCCCGGTCGGTCGCCAGCCAATTCCGCATCGCCTCATTCACGCGGTAGGTGACCTCGGCCGAGTTCGACAGCTCAAAGCTGGCACGGTCGGCGGCCAGCCTCGCTTCGCTTCGAAGCGCCCGCAGTTCCCCCAGACCGCTCTGGATGTCGCGCAGCGACTGCGCGACGCCTTCGCCGACCTGCCTGAGCTGATCCAGTAGCCCGGCGATGTCCATCATGAGCGCCACCGTCATAGCCGCGACACCCTCCTCGTACGACTCGCTCGCCAAGTCCCTGATCTGCGCCTCCATGGCCAGCACCATTGGTGCCGTCACCGTGGCCCCCAGGCCGGAGAAGATCTCTCCGAACGCTCCCAAGACGCCTCCCACCGCAGCCGCAGCGGTCTGCAGCGAGGCAATCATGCTCTGCAGTTGCCGGATCTCCGCCTCGGCCGCGGCGGCGCCTCGTTCGTGGCGATAGAGCTCCAGTCGCTGACCGGCTCGGTAGATGACGGAGCTGAGTTGGTCCGCCTGGGTTCGGAACGCTGCCAGAGCCGCTTCGATCCGCAGGTATGCCTCGAGCTTTCGCCCCTGGACGCCGGGGAAGTAGGTCTCCAGACCGTCACGCTGGACCGCAACCACGAGTTCCTCGGGCACGTCCTGAAGCGTGATCGTCCGAGCGCTTCGGGCGATGGAGTCCGCAACGCACTCAAGATGCCGACGCACCCCGCTCAAGTCGTCGAGGGAGCGGACAGGCGGCAGGCTCGCCGGGTCGAAATCGTCGCAGCTGACACCGTCCTCCGCAACGTAGCAGGCCAACTCCAGCCCGTCCAACATCCGGAACGTGTAGCCGATGGCCTCAGCCTCACCCACGTGTTCCGGTCCGCCTGCGTCGTAGTACCACTGCGGCCGCATCCACCACGGCTCCCAATTGTTACCACCGCGCCACAGCGGAAGAGTTATCGGAAGGCAATACCGGTCCGGCGTGGGACATCCAACCAACAAAGGCACAGGATCGGCCATGAACTCGGTGTATGCTGGAATCGCGTCTACCGCAAGCGGGACCGTGGTGACCTCCGCGTCCAAATACCGCCCGTCGTAGGCAAAGTCTCCGCCCGCCAACGGTTCCTCGCCGTGGCACAATCCAACGCCGGAAGCCAGGAGAAAGGCAAGGTCGCGTGGCGTGGAAGTTGCCCAATAGTTGGAGTCACGATCAGACCATGCCAACTCGTGGGCTGAGGAGAGGGCAGAGAGCAGGTCGTCGTCAATCAGTTCCGACGGCAGGCTCAGCATCACACAGCCACAGGACGCCGCAAGGCAGCCTTGACCGGAGAGCGCCGTCAGCGACGTCAGCGGAGGCGGATAGCTGCCGGCGAGGCCGGACCAAACGCGCCAGTCTGCTGTTGGTTCATGCACGGTGCGAATGCGGCTGCTGTGGGCGCCCAGCAACTGGGCGGCAAGCATGGCATAAGCAACATCGGCGGCCTTGGTTGCGCGCTGAGAGGCAAAGCCGGTCGGCCCGTATTGGTCGATCCACCAGTTCTTCTCCTCGACGTCGGTGGAAGCGACTTCGTAGCAGAACTTGGGGTCGACGCTGAATGGCATCTCCTCGGGTTTCGTGCGCACGGCGTAGCGGTAGAAGTCCGGGCGCGGACAGCCATCAGTTCCTGGGGGGGTGGCGACCTGGGTGGACCACAACGTTTTCGATCCGCTCAACAGGGCGAAGTTGTGGAATTGTGAAAGCGTGAAGCGGAAGGAGGTGGCGATCTCCTGCAGTCGGCTGAGTGTGAACCAGCGTTGGCGCGCGATCGGTTGCCAGTAGCGGCGCGCGAAGTCCACGGCACGGTCCGGGTCGTCGGGAATGCCGCTCAGCAGCAGCCGGAGTCGGATGGCGTTGAAGTCGGTTTGGGCGCATCCGACGCGCTCGTTGCGAATGGCTTCGACGACGCACCGGAAGTCGTAGACCGCCTTGCAGTCGGTGCCGGTGACGGGGGCGTCGGTCACCGAGGAGAAGATGTCGAGGCCGTCGGGAACGTAGTGGAACGCGACCGCCGTGGCGCCGGCGGGGTCGACCCGGTCGCCGGCACCTGTCGGCCGCCACTTGCGGAAGGCCTGTTCGCAAGCCAGGTTGGGGTCTGGTGCGTCGCCGATGTCCGAGCCGGCAGGCATGGGACACGGGGCGTCGCAGATCGTGTTGCCACCGTAGTCGTCACGACCGCAGAGGCACTGGAAGCCGTCGACGGAGTAGTAGCAGACCGGTCCACCGAGGGAGACCGTGGTGAGCTTGCTGGCATAGCAGGCCTCCACCGCCGAGTCGGCTCGATGCTCCAGGTCCGGGATAGGGCCGACGTCGCCGCAGATGTCGCGGACCCGGGAGACGGCCTCCTCGGCCATCAGGTCCATGCGCAGACCGCGGTCGAGCATCTCTTGGCCCAGGCGGTCGGTCTCGGCGGCGAGGGTCTGGGCGGCGTTGAGATAGTGCCGCCAGGAGTTCTCGTACGGGTCTGAGTCCTCGGTGAGCTCGTTTTCCAGCGGCGGGGTCCAGTTGGACGGAAGGGCCCCGCATGCGTAGGCCGGATCGGCGGCACGACGCGTGTCGACATTCATGATCCGGTCGACGTCCTGTTCCAACCTGCCGCCGACGGGACCGACCCGCATGGCGGAGTCGTTTGGAACGGTGGGTTCGGTCACCACGGTGCTGCCATAGAGGGCGGGGCCGTTCCTGCCGTCGCCGGCGAGGATGAACAGCTCGGTGCCGACCGGCACGTCCTCCGCCAGCATCTCGAACCCGTCGGCCGCACCGCCGGGGATGGGATACGAGGTCGTCCAGGATGTCTGACGCACGAGGACGCCGCTGGCGGGGTCCGTGGGGCCGCAGGGTGCGTTGCCGAGCCTTCCGGTCAGGAGGCACTCGACGCCCGCCCGACTCTGGACGAGGACGGCGAACTCGTTCAGGTTCGGTTCGTCGGTGAAGGGCGGGTTCAGCAGGCCAGCGGTGACGTCGCAGGCGCGGGTACCCGCGACGGTTTCGCAGTTGTGGATGGAGAAGACGACGACCGTCTTGCCCGCGATCTCGTCCACTTGGCGGATGACGCGGTCAAGGAGTTGGACATCCTCAGGGGAGATTGGCGCGTTGGTACCGATCCGGGCCACGTCCCGGAAGTACTGGAACGCCTGTACGGCTCCCTTGGTGGCCTGTTCGGGATCCGGCTGGTCGAAGTCGGCGTAGCGGTCCAGGCTGGCGGAGTGCCGGCGCTGCCGGAGGGCAGGCAGTGGATTGGTCGGTGCGACGGCGTTGGTGAAGGAGACCGGGGGGCCGCCGTCAAGCGCTTCCGCGTCCAAGTCCGGGCGGTCGAGAACCTGCGCCTCCTGCCGGAGGTACTGCGCGGCGAGCACGAAATCCACCGGGGACAGGCCGTTGTCCCGGAGGTAGCGCTCGACGTCCTGGTCGTCGAACGACGTGATGCCCAACCCGGCGCCACCGTCGGTATGAGGACCTGCATCGGCCCCAGCATCCGCCTCGGAACTGGCGATCAGGCGCTGGCGCTCCTCGAACACGAGTCGCAGGGCGTCTCTCGCAAGCTCGAATCCGGTGGACTCTTCAGCGAGATGAAGCCCTGAGGCTCGCAGAAGCGCAATGGCATGCTCGACCGCGTCGTCCTTCGGTGTGGTGACCACCGGGACACCGTCGGCGGCGGACTCGGGGTTGACGTCGCCGTAGATCCGCCGAAGGGCCGAGAGACGCGAGTTGACCTCGCCGTTCCATCTCGCCGCCTGGAGCGCGGCCGTGTCGGTGGCACCACCGATGGCCGAGACCTCCTTCTCGTTCTGGACGAGGCTCCCGAGGGCGTCGTGGAATCGCAGCACCGTCTCCTGGAACCCACCCAAGGCCAGCATCCGCTGGCTGACTTCGACGCCGCTCTCGGCCGGCGGATCGGGATCCCACGCATGCTCACCGGCCCCCGCCGGGGTCGAGTCGAGGCAACCCGCGGTGATACCGGCGCCCGCGGCCAGCCCGGCGGCCCGGAAGAACTCCATCGCCGATTCGTACAGCAACGTCCGATCCTGGGGGGACTGCGGCGGAACCTTGTACCGCACCTCGTAGCCCTCGTCCTTCCGCTTCATCGAGCAGACTTCCTGCCGACAGTCGGTTTCGTGCTTGAAGGTGACCCGTCCGGCGTCGTAATGGGGAGTCTCGGCCAACGTCAGCTCCCGCGTCGTGAACTCGGTGGGCCCAACCGCATCAGCCATCTCGAGATTCTTGTAGCCCGCGCACAGGCTGAGCTGCTCGACGCAGAGGGCCCACCGGCATCCTTCTTCGACGGTTGTGTGTTCGCCGCTTGGCAGGTCGATGTTCACGTTGTGACAGACATCGAGTGCCCGGTACGGCGTCCCGGCCTGCTCCGCGATTTCTTGGTAGCACATGGACAGCACAGCGTTCTCGAACTTGCCCAGGTCAACCGGCCCATAGCCTCTGTAGAGTTGTCCGCCATTGGGGCCTTGGCCCTGCCACTCGTGGGCGTAGATGTGCAGGCCGCTGTAAGTCGACCAGTCCGTCCGGTTGATCTGTGGGTCGTCGACCACCGCATCCGGGTCCACCTTGAAGGAACCCTCGATGCAGCCGCCGATGGCGACGAATACCGCACAAACCGTCACGAACGCTCCGGTCTGCTTTCCGAGCATCGACATCCTCCCTTCTTCGACCTGCTAGTCCGTCCAAGCCTGCCGAGCACACCGGATCCCGACGTAGTCGCCTGGTTCGGCGACGTACGCCGAGAAACGAGCGGTCACTCGTCGGTAGTTGCCGCCTTCCAGCGCGGCGCGGTAGTAGGAGCCGCGGCACGTTCGTCGGGCGGCGGTGACAGGCCCTTCGGGGTCCAACGTCGGGCTGACCGCGTAGTACCCGGCGTCGTAGAAGTCGCGGGTGTAGTTCCCGATGTTCCCGCCCATGCCCATCACACCGCACCAGGAAATGCCGGCGGGGTAGGCGTCGACTGGGGCAAAGCCGTCGTCACCACAACCGTACCAGTTGACGTACGGACACGGGTCGGGGTCCGTGCCCCAGACGTAGTACGAGGTCGGCTCGCCCGGTCGACGTGCAGCCTTCTCCCACTGGGCTTCGGTCGGCAGCAGACGTCCGCCGTCCCAGGCGCAGAAGGCGACCGCGTCCTCCCAGGTGATTGAGTTGACGGGATACGGATCGTAGGTCGCGCGGTCGACCCAATAGTAGTAGGCCCGCGGGTTGCGCGGTGCCCGGCAGGCACCGGCCTCGACGCATGGCCGATAGCGGCCGTTGGTGACGGGGTATTTGTCGATCAAGTAGGGCGAGAGGGTCACCGTGTGGACGGGCATCCGATCGAAGTACATCGACTGCGTCTCCTCGGACCCCATCGTGAAAGACCCGCCGCGGATGCAGATCTCCTCGTCGTAGCCGCCGAGCCGGGGCGAGAGGAGACAATCGGTCGAGCAGGCGACCTCCACGGACCAGTGACAGGTGTCGTCGCAGCGACGGCGCTGGATTTGGCCGTCGAGGCACCCGGCACGGGTGACTTGGACGGTTCCCGCCTCGCACTCGCCTTCTCCAGTGCACTCGGTCCACGGCATCCACGTACAGGTCGTGGTGCACAGCCGGCTGCGGCTGCCGCAGCGTCCGCACAACTCGCTCTCGAACGTCCCCGGCAGGCACTCGCCTTCGTACAGGCACGGCCCGGGCAACTCCCAGATGCCGTCGGAGCCGCAGCGCTGGCTGGCCTGGCCGCAGCGGCCGCATTCGACCAGGCGCGTCGCCCCGGGCGTCGAGCAGGTGCAGTCGGTGGGGGCCGTGCAGCCGACCCACGAGCCTGCGTCGCAGCGCTCGGTGCCGGTGCCGCAGGCCGAGGTGCACTCGCGCACCGAGCCGGGGAAGACGTCTGCGTCGTGGTCGTCGCAGTCGACGTCCTCCGGGTAGGTATCGCCGTCGGCGTCGGTCGGCCCGGTCTCCGCCTCGGCATCGGTCGCGTCGCCGGCCCCGGCGTCGTCGCCGCGGTCCGGAACGACGTCCTCGATCACGTCCGGCCCGGCGTCGCTGTCGGCGTCGCCATCGCGGTCGGCATCGCCGTCGGCCCCGCCGATGCACTCGCAACCGGTCGCGCGGCAGACGCCGGCGACGGCGCCGCCGGCGACGCAGGAGGCGTCGCAGGCGGTGGGGTCGCAGGTCGCGCCATCGATCTCGCCGGACCCGCCGTCGTCCGGGGTGCCCGAGCCGTCATCGCCGCAGCCGATGGAGGCCGCGGCGAGGGCGGCGAGGACCCGGGCGACGATGCGGAGCACGGCCGGGACGGGTGCTGGTCGGGGCTGCATGGCGAGGCGCCTCCTCGACGGCAGGCAGCCGGGACCGCTCCCACCGCACCGGTCGGTCGGAACGGGAAACCGCGACGCGAGATGCGCACACGGGGCATGCCTCCGTTGCCGTCGACGGTGCGCTCGCGCCGAGGAGGGCCGCAAGTCAGCATCTCGGCGTACGCCGATCGGCGTACGCCGATCGGCGTACACGAGGCGCGACCGCGGGCCCGGAGCCGCGGAGACCGGGAGCCGCCGGGCGCGTCCCGGGACGGCGCCGTTCCCCCGCGCTCCCGCGCCGCCGGGAGCGCGGCGACCGGCCATCCGCGGCGCGGGTCGTGGAGGCGGGCGGCGGGCGCGGAGACGCCGGGGGGGCGAACGCGCCCCGCGGCGTCGACCCGCCCCGTCGTTTCGATCAGGACCGCGACGAACGCGGGCCGCCCGGTCGAGACCCGCCGGCGGTCGGCCCGGCTGCGGGGGGCGCACGGGGCCGGCAGGGACGCTCGGGGTCCGCGGCGCCGGTGTGTTCGAGAACGAAGCGGACGAGGGCGGCGCGGCCGCGGATGCCGAGCTTGGCGTTGACGCGGTTGACGTAGGTGCGGACGGTGGCTGCTGCGATCTGGTGTTCGCAGGCGAGATCGTCGTAGGAGCGGCCGTCGGCCAGGCCGACGGCGACCTGCCATTCGCGGCGGCTGAGGGCGTCGGGACGCTCGACCGGCGGCGGGTCGGAGGCGATCGCCCGAGGCTTCGAGGTCGGTCCCGGGGCGGCACGGCGGGACCCTCCGTCGTTTCCCAGGGCGTCGAGAGTGGCCCCGTGGAGGAGGCGGAGCCCTTGCCGGCGCTCGGCGTCGGAGAACGGGCGGCGCGCGTCGTCGCGGCAGGCGCAGAGGCGGAAGCGCCGGCCGCGGCCGTCGTGGAGGTCGAACTGGATCACGGCGCCGGCATCGGCGCAACCGCCGTGGCGCGGGCGCGCGGCGCACCGTCCGGCGGCGGATCGGGCGGCGCGGCTGCGGCTCCAGTTGCCGAGGAGTCTGGGCCGGGGGGTGCGGCTCTCGACGGCGTGCATGCAGACCGCGTCGGCGCGGAGCGCGACGCCGAAGAAGGCGCAGGTGGCGGGAGCGAACCGGTCGGGGCTGCCGCGGCGGATCCCGGTCTCGGGTCCTCGGGGCATCGTCGACGGGGTGGAGACTCCACTCGGGTCGCCGGCGTGGGAGGACTCGCGTCGGTCGGGCCAGTGGAGGATGGCGGATCGTCTCATGGGGTCCCTCCTCGCGGTGCCTC
Source organism: Myxococcales bacterium (assembly GCA_012797735.1). Lineage (GTDB taxonomy): Bacteria > Myxococcota_A > Polyangia > DRWM01 > JAAZOP01 > JAAZOP01. The sequence goes on along the minus strand of JAAZOP010000309.1, from coordinate 22,423 downwards.
ATCCTTCGCACGCCGCTCGCCCACCGTTGCGCACAGTCCGTGGACCGCCCGCCCGGGGCGGCGCACGGAGCGCGCAGGCGCTCGAGGTGCAGAGTTTTCCCATCTCGTTAATTAGTAGCGGGCTCGAGCCGAATGTCGTCGCATTTTTTTGAAGAAAGATCGTGAAGGGGAGAAGGCGCCTGGGCCTCGGCCGCCGGATCGGTCAAGAATATCCGCCGGTTGCCTGTTGGGTGGAGTAGGCAAGAGTGAGAGGCATGAGGTTCCTAGTGGGTCGGGTATGCAAGCGTGGGGAATGGTCGGCCATGGTGGTCCGGAGAACCTGTGTCCCACCACCCGGTGGTCCGTGCGTTTTGGTCGCGTCGTTGAGGCGCTCTTGGCGACGAGGCTCATCTGCTTGCCGCCCGGAGGTTGCGCGCCGGCGCGCGCGGCGGTTCAGCGGATCCGGTCGGCGGCGGCCCGGTAGACCGCGTGCAAGGCGTCCCAGTCCGAGTGGAACACCCGGTCCATGCCGAACTGGCGGTCGCCGTTGCCGTTGTCCGAGGGGCCCGACATGAACCCCCACTGCATGTAGCCCCGCAGACCCCGTGTATCGACGTTGTAGCGGATGTCCGCGTCGGTCGCCGCCGCCCGGTCGCCCGACTCGAAGCCCGCCTCCTCCACGATCAACGGCTTGCCGACGTCCGCCGCCACCGACCGCTCGAACTCCGTGAACGCGTGGGCCGCGTTGTAGTCGTGCACCGTGGCGAAATCGATCACCGGCCGCCGGTACAGGTCGCGCGCCTCTCCGTCCGACAGCCAGCGGGAGGTGATCATCCCGATCGTCACCAGATGGCGCGGCGCCAGGCTGCGGATCACCCCGCCGACCTCATCGACAAAGGCGAAGAACGCCGCGTGGTCCCCGTCGCACTTGATCTCGTTGCCCAGCTCCCACGCGAACACCGCGGGATGCGAACCGTAGCGCCCCACCACCTCGCGGACCCACGGCAGGTAGTTCGTCCGATACCCGGAGCGGAAGAAGTCCGCCGTCAGGATCGTGTAGCCGTCCGGCGAACTCCCGAACATCCCCTCGTCGCCCCGAGGGAACAGGCCGGTCGGGTAGAAATCGGTGAGGGCCACGATGACCCACATCCCGCGCGCGGCCGCCCCGTCCAGCACCCGGCCGAGACGTGCCGCCACCGTCGCGTGGTCGGCGTCGTTGGCCGCTCCGAACACGCGGATCACGCGCACCCCCATCCCCTGCGCCGCGTCCAGTTCGGACTCGATCGTCGAGACCGGCGCGTAGGGAAGCTGCGGCGTCCCGAAGTGCGGCAGGCCCCGCAGGTTCACTCCGATGAACCGCAGCCGCGAGGAACCCGCCATGAACTCCGTCCCGGCGATCGAGACGAACGTCCCCGGCGGAACCTCCCCCCCGGCGTCCTCCGGTCCCGCGTCCCCGCCGCCGTCGTCGGGCCCCGCGTCCGGCGCCGGGCCTGCGGCGATCCGCACCGTGCCCCGCCACCGCAGCGTCGAAGACGGGTCGGTCCGCACCGTCACGCACCACAACCCCGCCACCGTCGGCTCGACGGACCACCGCCAGTGGTAGCCGCCGTCCACCCCGATCCAGCTCGGCGTCAGCGAGGCGCCCCAGGCGTCCCGGATCGTCACCTCCAGGTTCGCCCACGGCTCCGCCGCCTCGAGATGGAACACCATCCGCTCCGGCGCCGCCGGCACCGCCGGCTCGAACCATCCGCGCGCGATCGAGCCGGGGACCTCTTCGCAGTCGAGCGGCGGGGTGTCGGGTCCGGGATCGCCCGCCGTCCCCTCGTCGATCGCGCCGTCCGGCGGGACCGTGTCGGGTCCGACGTCCACCGTCTCGGGGACGTCCGGGCCCGCGTCGCGCGCGTCCGGCCGCGGTCCGTCGTACACGCCGTTCCCGTCGGCGCAACTCCCGCCGAGCGCGCAGAGCGCCAGCATGATCGCCCATCCCGGCGGGTGGGTGGGCTGCAACTTTGCGACCGTCATGTGACCATTATCCGGTCCGCCGTCCCGCCGCGCAAGCCGCCCGTCGTCCTCCGACCGATGCGTCGGCGGCCGTTCCTCCCCGGGTTCGATTCCGCCCGATCCTGCCTGTGCAAGCGCCGACTCGCCGCACGGATGGCGCCGCTGGACGCCGCGGGGTGCGATCGGCGACAATCGGTTCCGATCTTCGGGGAGACGTTGCATGCGCATCGTCCGCCGGATCGCCCTCCTCCTCTCCTTCACCCTTGTCCCTGGGGCCACGCCGTCCTGCACCCTCGTCCTCGACGTGCCGGAACTCCGCGCGACGTCTGACGACGGGGGCGACTCGGATCGGGCCGACGAAGACGCACCGTACGACGCGGGCGCGGAGTCCGACGACGTCCGCGATACCCTCGACCGTGCCGGTGACGTTGCCGACGACGCCCCGGCCGAGACCGACGCCGGCGAAGACGTTCCGCCCGGCCTCTGTCCGGACGGAATGGTCTTCGTCGCCGCAGGACCCTTCGTCCGCGGGAGCGACGAGAGCGAGGGCGAGGACGACGAACACCCCGAACACGAGGTGTTCCTCGACGCGTTCTGCATCGACCGCCTGGAGGTCACCCATGCCGCCTACGAGGCGTGCCGGGCCGCGAGCGCCTGCAGTCCGCCCGCCTGTCCCCGCGGGTTCGACGGCTACCCCGTCAACTGCGTCAACTGGCTCCGCGCGAACGCCTACTGCACCTGGGCCGGCAAGCGACTGCCCACCGAGGCCGAATGGGAGAAGGCCGCTCGCGGAGGCTGCGAACGCCACCTGCCGCCCGACTGCGGCTTCGAGGACGAACGCATCTATCCGTGGGGCAACGAGGAGCCGAGCTGCGACCGCGCCAACTTCTCCACCTGCGGTTCCTCCACCGCCGCCGTCGGAACCCATCCCGCGGGTGCGGGTCCCTACGGCACCGAGGACCAGGCCGGCAACGTCGCCGAGTGGACCGCGGACTGGTACGACGCCGCCGCGTACCAGACCTGCGCCGGCGGCTGCGCGAACCCTACCGGCCCGGCCGGCGGAACGTGGCGCGTCGTTCGCGGCGGCGGCTTCGGCATCGGCGCCTTCGGCGTTCGCGTCGCCGACCGCTTCGCGCTCGATCCGACCGCCGAAGGCGAGTCGGTCGGTTTCCGCTGCGCCTGCGCACCCGCCGAGCCCTGACGCGGCCGCCGGAAGACCGGAGGAGCAAGACGATGATCGACGGACCGAAACGCAGACCCCGGCACGCTGCCCCGCCTCTCTCCTCCGGCGCGGCCGCGCTGCTGGCGCTGGTCTGCTGCTCCGCCCCCGCCTCCGCCGCTCCTCTCGTCACCCGCGCCACCGTCCCCGTCTCCTTCGAGTCGCCTTCCTCACTGTGCCCCCCCCTTCGCTACGACAGCGGATGGGTGCCCTCCGGTGCCGGCGTGCAGGTCCGCATCACGACCCTCATCGAATGGAACTGCGCGGCGACGTTGGCCGGTGATGTCATCCTTTCCTGGCACCCCGACGCGTCGGTCCTGTTCGCCGGGAGCCCGGGCGGCGGCGAGTTCCGCATCGCGCCGCGGGTCGCCCTTTCCATCGATCTGCGATGGGACATCGATACTCCGTTCGGGCCCCATTCCGGCGAGACTGTCGTTTCCGACCCGGACCCCGCGCCGTCGTGGTCGTGCGCCGACGCCGTCGTCTTTCCGCCGTTCCTCCTTCCGGGCAATCCGGCCCGACCCGCCCAGGCGTCCTGCGAGATACCGCGCGAGACCCGGGTCTTCGTGGACCGGAGCGGGTGGCCGTTCCCCGAGGCCGACCGGACCCGGGTCGCGGTCGAGGTCGAGGCGAACCTGCACGCGTCGTTGCGCGGACTGCGGGCGACGGCGAGCGGGCGTTCGATCGACCGCGAGTACGCCGAGGTCCCGGTGGCGCTCGACGGTGCCTCGACGATGAGCATGCCGCTCCGCTTCGTCGGCGAAGTCGACGTCGACGGAACCGTCCTGGTGCGACCGGTGGTGGAATTCGAGGTGTCCGGGTTCGAATTCGGCTTCGATGCCATCGACCTGCCGTTGCCGGTGTCGCCCGCCTTCGTCGAAACCCTGTTCGGGGAAGCGACGGCGAGGTTCTTGCTGCCCCGGATCGCCGTTCCGGAGGCGTTCGATTTCGGCTCGGTCGTCGTCGGACACCCAAGACCGCTCCGCCTCCTCGTCGAGAACCGCGGCCTCGCCGAACTGCAGATCCGCGCCGCGACGGACGAGCCGTTCGCCGTCGAGGGGGTGTCGGACGACCCGGACGGTCCCCCCTTCGTCGTGCCGCCCGGGGGCCTCGGCGACCTTGTCGTGCGGTTCTCGCCGACCGGCCCGGGTTCCGCAAGCGGCACCCTGCTTCTGGAGACGAACGATCCGGACCGATCCTCGATCGAGGTGCGGCTCACGGGGGAAGGAACGACCCGCGCCGGCCCCGACGTCTACGGTCCGGACGACGGTTCCGGCGGCGACGGCGGTCCCGTCTGGTACGACGACGGTGGATGCGCGTGCGGCGTGGCTGCCCCGCGGCTGGCCCTGGGCCCGGCCCTGCGGGCCCTCCTCTTCGGCCTCGTCGTGCTCGCCCCCGGGCGCCGTCGCGCCCGCCGTGCCGCCGTGGAACCGGGCAGGCCGGAAGCGTATACTATCAACCGGAACCCGCGGGCAGGCGGGCGGCCGCGGTGTGACGGATGCTGAAGATCGGCGAAACGCTCGACCGGAAATACCGGATCGTCGGTCTCATCGGCGCCGGCGGAATGGGTGCGGTCTACGAGGCGGAACACGTCTTCCTGCAACGGCGGGTCGCGATCAAGGTGCTTGCATCCGAGTACTCGCACGACGCCGAGGCGGTCAAGCGGTTCTATCGCGAGGCACAGGCGGCCGCGCGCATCGGCCACGAGAACATCTGCGAGGTGATCGACATCTCGCAGTCCTCGAACAACCTCCCGTACCTCGTCATGGAGTTCCTCCTCGGGCTGCCGCTCTCCAAGGTGATGGAATCCGTCGGAAGGTTTCCCGTCGGGCGCGCGATCGATATCGTGACCCAGGTGCTCGACGCCCTCGAGGCCGCGCACAAGGCCGGCATCGTCCATCGGGACGTGAAGCCGGACAACATCTTCCTCACCGTGTTCGCCCAGAAACTCGATTTCGTGAAGCTCGTCGATTTCGGCATCTCCAAGATACGGACCCCCGGCCTCGGCAAGGGCAGCACCCTGACCCAGGCCGGCACGGTGCTCGGCACCCCCCTCTACATGTCGCCCGAACAGGCCCGCGGCGACATGGAGGTCGATGGCCGCGCCGACATCTGGGCCACCGGCGTCGTCCTGTACCAGATGCTCACCGGCTGCAACCCGTTCGACGGGGAGAACTACAACCGGATCCTGTTCAACGTCCTGTCGGCCCCCATCCCCACAGTGCGCGCCCTGCGCCCCGAGATCGGCCGCGCCCTCAACGCCGCCGTCCTCCGCGCCCTCGACCGCGACGTCGCCCGGCGCTTCCCCGACTGCGCCTCGTTCCGCGAAGCGCTCCTGGAAGGGTGGCTCGCCGAGGAGGAACAGGGCGGGGCCGCGGAGCGGAAACCCTCGACGCGCGTCCCTGCCGTCGCCCGCGCCGCAGGTGACCGCGCACCCGAAGCCGCCGCGTCCTTCGACCTGGAACCGCTGTTCGCCCCGACCGGGAGCTTGGCGCCGGAGGACGCGCCTCCGCCGGCCGGCGCCGCTGCAGAGGCTCCGGCCGCGCCGGGTCCTCTGGCGACGCTGGGCACGCCGCGGGGTGCCGTCGTCCCCACGACGACCCACCTTCCGCCGTTCCCGCTCTGGCGCCACCCGGTCGTCCTCGCCGCCTCGGCCGGCCTCCTGCTGGTCGTCGCCGCGCTCGCCTATGTCTTCGGCCTTCGCGGAACTCCGGAACCCCGCGCCGGGGAGGTCGTCGCTGCCGCCCCCCTCGGCGCGAAACCGCCGGGCCCGCCGACGGGCGGTCCGACGACCGCGGCGGTCCCGGCGGCGGCCTCCACGACCGCGGACGATGCCGGGACAACGCCGCCCGCCGCGACCCACGCGGCCGAGACGCCGGACGGCGGAATGCCCGAGACGGCGGCCAAGACGAACCCGAACCCGATCCGGATCGAGACCGCCGATGCCGCCGGCGCCGGGATGCCGTCCGTCTCTGCCATGACGGATGCCGGCGCGAGCGCGCCGGACGCCCGCGCCGCCGCCTCCGGTGCGGCTCGGCCGCGCACACCGGCCGCTCCGCGCGACACCGGTCCGGTGTCCGCGCCGCCCTCCTCCACGTCCGGCACGCTCACCGTCGTCACCTCCCCCCCCACCAGGGTGTTCCTCGACGGCCGGTTCCTCGCCGACACGCCGTTCTTCGACCGAGAGATCGAAGCCGGCCGCTACCGGATCCGGTTCGTCAACGAAGCGCAAGGCGTCGCCCGCGAAGAGATGGTTGTGATCGTGGCCGGCCGCGAGACCACCGTGCGCCGCGGGCCGGCGCAACTGGGGATCGCCTCCCCGACCCCGGCCCCGGCGACCGGCATCGCGGACGCCGGTGCGCGGCCGTCGATCCGCATCCGCACGCGGGACGGAGGGACGAGTCCGTGAGACGAGGCTTCTTGGCGAGTCACCGGGCGTGGGCTCTGGTGGGCCTGCTGGCGCTGCGCGCCGCCGCGGCCCGGGCCCAGGAGGCTTCCGCGGGCGAAGGCCGACCGGCTCCCTCCGAGTCCGACCGAGCCGTGGCCGCGCAGTTGTTCGACGTCGGCGTCGCCGCCGCTGCGCGCGGGGACTTCGCGGCCGCCTTGGGCGCGTTCCGCTCTTCGCACACACTGGTCCCGGCCGGCGACGCGCTGCTCAATATCGCCAACTGCCTCATCGCGCTCGACGACTTCCCGGGTGCCGCCCGCGTCCTCCTCGAATTCGACCGCAACTTCCGGGCCACCGCCTCGGCCGCGGACCAGGCCGATATCGATCTCCTCTACAGCGACGTCCTGCCGCGGATCGCCCGGCTGGAGATCGTCGCCAGCGAGAACGGAGCCACGGTGACCATCGACGGCGAGGTCGTCGGGACCACGCCGCTCGAGTCGTGGATCCCCCTCGTCCCGGGACGACACGCCGTGATCGTCCGCAAGACGGGATTCGTCGCGGCCTCCTCCGTCGTCGACATCCCCGCCGGCCAACTCGTCCGCACCGTCGTCTCCCTCGTGCCGGAAGCCGGCGCTGCCCCGACCCCGACGTCCGCCGCTCCCACCGGGACCAGGACTCCTGCGGTCGCCGGTGCTCCGACGCCGATCCCTCGATCCACGGCGCCCGTCGCGCCGGTACCGGCTGCGCCTCCCGATTCGTCCTGGGGCTCCGCTCCCACCGACGGCTGGATGTGGGCCTGCCTCGGCCTGACCGTCGCCGCCGCCGCCGGTGCCGCGACCACCGGCGGACTCGCGATCCGCTACCGGGACGAGTTCGTCGAGGGCGGCGCGGTGGATGCGGACCTCCGCGAGACCACGCTGGCCCTGCGCACCACCACCGACGTCCTGCTGGGAATCGCCGTCGCCGCCGCCGTCGGCTTCACGACGCTGCTGATCGTTCGCGAGCCCGAGACCCCCGAAGGCGCCGCCATCGCCCCTGCCCGCCCCGCCGTGACCGCGCTCCTCGGACCCGCAGGCCTGATCGTCCGATGGTGACCGGAACCCGACGCCGTCCCGCGCCGCGATTCGACAGCGGACGGGCCGTTCGGATACCATGGGGGCGCGAGGACGACGCGTGACCGAGGAACGGTTCGCAGAAGACTCCTTCGAGGCGTTCCTGCTCAAGAGTCGCCTCGTCGCCGTGGCACACGTCCAGCTTGCCCTCCAGCGCCGGAAGGAGCGGGGGGACGATCTCGGCGTCAACCTGGTCGAGGTCGGCGGGCTCTGCGAGGCGGATCTGGCGCGCTGCCTGTCCGTGTTCTACCAGCGGCTCGCCGTCACCCTCTCGGACGTCGAGGCCGCCTCCCCGGAAGCGGTCGCCCGGCTGCCGAGGGATCTTGCGCTGCGGCTGCGCGTCTGCCCCGTCGCGCTCACCGGCAACGCGCTGCGGGTCTGCGCCGCCCGCCCCCTGGCAGCGGACGCCACGGCCGAGCTGGAGCGGGCGACTTCCTGCGCCGTCTCGCAGGCGATCGCCACGCCGATCGCGATCACCGCAGGCCTTGGCAGGCACTACGGTGCACCGGTTCCTCCCCGCTACCTGCGTCTTCTCGGCCGGGACGGATCGGCCCCGGATCCCGACCGCTCGAACGCCGCCGCCTCGAGCGACGGTTCGAATCCCGCCTTCGCCCTGGCCGACACCTTCGGCGCCGACGCCCCGGACCGAGCGGAGGAGGATGTTCGTCCCGTCGCGCCTTCCGCCGGAGCCCCCCGAACTGCGACGGACGGGGCCGCCGGCGCCACGGCCGGGGACGCCGAGCTTCCGGGCCGACGCCGCCCCCTCCGCGTCGCCGTCGCCGTCGCCGTCTTCGTCCTGCTGGCCGTGGCTGCGGTTGTCGTCCTGCTGTCCGACCTCGGCCAGCCGTCGCCATCCGCCCCGTCGTCCGTCCCCCCGTCCACCCTCCCGTCCACCACGCCGCCCGCGTCCGTGGCCGCCCGAACGCTCGATGCGTCCCTGGCCGACACCCCGCCGCCGGCCGCGTCCGCGCCCGGTCCCGTCCCCGCCGCCGCACCGTCGGAGGAGTGGGTCAGGTTGTCGCTTCCACCGTCGTGTCCCCCGGGCACCGTCGTCCTGTACGACGGCGCGCGGGCCACCTCGTTGCCGGTGGTCGTGCGACGCCAGCACGGCTCGGTTCCGGTGACGGTCCGGCCGCCCGGCTTCCGCGAGGAGAAACTGCTCGTCGTCCCCGACCGCGATCAGGAGTTGGCCGTGCAGCTTCTGCCGCTGGAATCTGTCGATGGAACGCCCGGTCCCGCCGCCGGGGCCGATGCACCCGCCACCGTCGCCGCGGCCGGTCTCGACGCGGGACGGACCGGTAGCTCGTCGCGAACACCTCGCACGAGCGCCGGGCCGCGCGACCGGACCGTGACGGCCGCCTCCTCGAGCGCCGACGCCGGGACCACGGACTCCCCCGGGGCGTTCTTCACCCCCGACCTGCCCGACCTCCCGGACCGGGACGTCGTCGCCTCGACGTTCGAAAGCGTCCGGGGCGGTGTGCGCGTGTGCCTCCACTGGCCCGAGCGGTCCGTGACCGTCGATGTTGCGATCCAGGGCTCGACCGGGAAGCCGGTCCAGGTCGGTACGCGCGGAGACATTTCGTCGCAGACCGCCGCCTGCGTCGAAGGGGTGATCCGACGGCTGACCTTCCCGCAATTCAGGCGATCCAGCGTCCGCGTTTCGTTCCTCTACCAGTACTGAGCGACGCGTCGCGCGTCCGCCGCCCCGGCCCTTCCAGGCGACGGGCGGGCGAGTGCAGCCGCGCGCTGCTCGCCTTCTCGCGCCCAGCCATGCGCCGCACCCGCGACGCCGCCCGCGCCGAATCTCGTCGACCTGTTCCCCCGGGACCTCGCCCCCGTCTTCACCCGCGGCGTGGACCGGTGGTTCTCCCGCGAGGCCGGGGCCGCCCTCCAACTCCGCGTCCTCCGGCTTCGCCAGGCCCGTGGCGCGCCGGTTGCGGTCCCAGTGTCCGCCGGGCTATCCTTCGTTCGCAGATCATGGGCGCGACCGAAACATCGGCGCACGCCGGGACGATGGACTGGCGGACCCGCGCGGTTCGGTGGGCAGCTCGTGCCTGGATGCTCCCGCCGCACGAGTGGCCGGCCGGGTCGCTCGAGATTCCGACCGACGTCCAGCCGGCCACCGAAGGTCGCAGCCGGCCGCCGGCCCCCGTCCCCGGGCCGAGTTGCCAACGCTGGACCTCTTCGCTCCCGTTTCCCCGCTCGCCGAGGCCGGAGGGGCCGAGGGACAAGTCTGGACACGCACCGATCTGCTGGTGGTTCGGGGGGTGAACGCATGAGCGCCGTGTTCGAGTTCGTGGCCAACGTGATATGGCGCCGAGCGACGCGGACATGAAGGGGTCGCTTCCCGGGTTCGGCGTCATGCTCGCCCTGCTCCTGCTCTTCAACACGGTCCTGCAGGCTGTGGGTGGGGTCGGGCAGGGCCCCGCCCTCGCGGCCGCGCGCTACATGATGCCGGTCGTGGCCCTGTTCATGTTCTCCGTGAGCATCAACATGGTCGTCCTCGTCGCAGCCATCTTCCTGTTTCTCGTGGTGGGCTTCGTGCGCACGAGGTCGCTCCGCCGGACGGCGATGGAGTTCACCGGACACCTGCCCCGAGTGGGAATCGCGACGGGGGCCGTGATTGGCCTTGCCTTCGGTGCCGGGATGGCGCAGGAACCCGACCGCTCGAACGCCGACTCCCCCCCCTCCCTGTCGGACGCCACCGATGTGTCCGAACGGCCTGAGCGGAACCTGCTCGACGATCTTGCCGCGGCTGGGGCTCACGTCACCGGCAGCGCCGAAGCCCCGAGTGCGTCGCCCTCGGGCGCCGGTCCTGTGTCCTCCGCGGCTCCCGAACGGTCGAACCTGTGCGGTTCGCCGACGGCCTTGCCCGGCGGCATCGCTCCGGAGCGTTGGGCGCGCTACCGCTGCCGCTCCAAGGCGCAGGTCGGTTCAGGTTGGGGAGCCTGCTTGCGGCGAGCCGACTACGCCGCGACGGCCGGTAGCGGTTGCCCAGGCGACCAGCGGTGTTGCCCACCGTAGACTGCCGTTCGCCAGGACTCGTCCACCCTCCCTCAGGGCCTCGCCAAAGTCGCCGCCGCCAATGCGTGACGGGCTCCAGGCTCCAGGCTCCGGGCTCGAGGCTGCAGGCCAGCGGAATCACGATCGCCGTGTCGCTCCTGGAGCCTGCCCCGAAAATCGCCCGTCCCCTGCACGTCCGCCCAGCGTTTTCGTGATTCGCGGATGGCCCGCCAGGGCCGTGGGCAACGGAAGCCTCGCGCCGGCCGGCAATGCGGACTTCGGTGACACCCTGCACCCTCCCTGCCGCCCCTGGACGACCGCCCCCTCCGCCTTCTATCGTCACGGCATGCCGGGACCGAGGCTCCGGTCCGTTGTGGCCGCGCTCGCGGCGGTCGCGGGATGCGCGACCGGGCACGACGCGCGCGACGCTCCGGCGCCGTCCCTGGCCGCGGACGCCGGGCCGGTCGCTCCGACTGCCGTCCCGCCGCGCGCTCCCGACGCCGGCGTCTCGGCCGGCGCCGGCACGCCCCAGGGACCGACCTACCGCCTCGAGGTCGCCGGCAGCCTGCTGCTCGTGCGCGGGCCCCGCGGCGACACCACGCCGCTCGAAATCGCCGCCGAGGCCACCTGCGACGGAAAGGACTGGACCTCGGCACCGTTCGCCTGGCGCCGCGAGGACGGAAGGCTCGTCGCCGAGACCTCCTCCCCCGTCGCCGACTGGCGTGTCGTCGTGCAGACCGACCTCTCCCGGCCCGTCCTGACGCTTCGTGTCGAGGTCCGCTACACCGCCGCGACGCGGGTCGACCGCGAGGCACTCGCGCTCGGCATCGGCAACGCCTCCACCGCCGCGGCCCTCGACCGCGACTTCGTCCTGCGGCCCGTCGCCCCCGGTACCCGTCGCGTCATCGACCCGTGGACCCCGCTCGAAGTCCACGTCGAGACTCCCGCCGGACCGCTGACGCTGGTGCGCGCCGCCGGCTTTCCCTCCGCGACGACCGAGGCTGCCGACGAGCGGCTCGCGGTGCGGCTGGAGCTGGACGACGCGGGCAATCACCCGTTCCGCCCGTACGCCGCCTGCCACCGGCGCTACGCGGCGAACCACCCGCGCGAAACGCTCGACGTCACCCCCCGGCGGGCCCGCGAGCGCGTCGAACACGCCGCCGAACTGTGGATCGGGGAGACCGTGCCGTTGCGGCCCGCGAGGTTCCCCGCCGGCCGCCGGGCGGCCGTCGTGTTCACCAGCCACGCCGACCAGGCGACCGCCGCCCGGACGCGCGCCGTCCTCTGGGGCCACTCCGACCCAGCGGACGAGTCGTACGGCCGTCGCGGCCTGCTCGGCCACGGCCTGTCCGCCACCTTCACCGCCTTCGCCGCCGGCGGCGTCCACGACGACCTGACCGACCCCGACTACGCCGAGGTGCTGGCCGAGGCGGCCGCCGCCGGCATCGAGATCGGGCCGCACTCCGTCACCGCCGGACCCGACGATCGCGCCGCGGTCGCCCGCCTCCTCCCGGCGTTCGATCGCTTCGGCTCCGTCACCTGGATCGATCACCAGCCCGACACCAACTGCGAGTCGGTGATGAACGCCCCGGCGCTTCCGGGCCGCGGGTCGTCCTGGGAGATCGCCGAGATCCTCCGCGCCCGCGGATACCGCTACGTCTGGACCGAGCCAGACCTCGAACCCTCCGCCGGCGGCCTGAATCTCCTCGACCCGCGACGACCCGACCGGCGCCCCGCCGTGCTGTTCCGCAACCTCCACTACCGCGCCGGCGACTGGATCCCCTGGATGTTCCGCACCGCCTGGCTGTTCGTCGACCGCGAAACCCTCGCCGAACGGCTCGCCCCGGCGGCGCTCCGGCGGCTGGCCGACGAGCGGGGCGTGCTGTTCGCCCACGTGTACCTCGAGGCCTGGGAACCGCGCGGTCCCCGCGCCGACCGGTCCCTCGTCGAACCGGACGGCCGCGAGTTCCGCATCCGCGACGACGCCGACGCCGTGTTCGAGGCGCTCGGAGACGCCCGGAACGCCGGGACGCTGTGGGTGCCCTCCCTGCGGGCTCTCGCCGACTTCTGGACCGCGGCGGCCGGGGTCCGGATCGAACCGCAACCCGACGGCAGCGTCGTCCTGCACGGCGGCCCCCGCGACGCGCCCGCCATGACCTGGACCGTCCCCCGGGCGGGGCTGCAGGTCCTCATCGATGGTCGACCGCCGGACGGCGTGCGCTCCGAACCCGACGCCACCACGTTCTGGCTCGACCTCCCCGCCGGCCGCCGGCGCGTTCTGACGTTCTCCGCAGGCGACGCCGCGTTCCACCCCTACCCGCGGGGCCGGACCGTCGGGGACGACCTCGGGCCTCCCTGACCCGTCGCCGCGCCGCCGGAGCCGGATTCGGCCGCGCCGCCGCTTCGATCCTTCTGCCGGCGCCGCGCTCTCTGGTAGACTGCCGGCCGGCTCCGGGGACCGGACCCGAGGAGGATGCAGGTGACGCCACCGAGACTCGCCCTGGCCGCTGCGGCCTGGACCGCCGCCGTCTTCGTTCCGGACGCCGCCCGCGCCAACATCGCCGCCGTCCAGCGCCAACCCGGCGTGTTCGGCGCTCCGCAGTGGGACGCCGTCACGCCGCTCGTCGTCGAGCGCGAGGACCTGGTCTTCGACTGCCGCGACGCGCGGCCCGAGCCGCTGTGCGACTTCGAGGCGCGCTACCGCGTGGCCAATCCGACCGGCGAGCCGCAGGCCGTGCTCGCCGACTTCCTCGGCGTCGAGGCCCGCGACGTCGTCGTGCGCGTCGATGGCGAGGTCGTCTCCGCCGAACTGTCCGAGGAGGACCGGACGCGCTTCGTCGCCCTGGTGGCCGGTGGACGCACCGGTGCCGACCCCCACGAGGTCCTCGGCGGCGACGCCACCCACGCCGGCTTCCTCCTCGAGGTCGAGCCGGCCGGACGCCGCGAGATCGTGGCTGCCGGAACGATCCCCGCCCGGGCCCGCTTCGAACCGGCCGCCTGGATTCCGCCCGCCGTCATCCGCCATCTGCTGCTCGACGTGGAGGTCGGCGGGCGGCGGGACGAGAACTTCGACCTGCGCTACCTCCTGGCGCCGCTCGAGACCTGGGGCGACGCCGGCGAGGTCGTCGTCACCGTGCGCTGCCCCGCCGACTGGAGCTTCACCGCCGCGTTCGGCGATTCCTACGACCTGATCGGCGGCTTGCCGGCCGGACCGCCCGCGGGCTGGACCGTCGTCACGGAGGACGGACGGACGACCGCGACCTGGCGCTCCGGGGCCGAACGCCCCGCCGTGCTCGACATCGCCTTCAACGTCGCCCCGGTCGAGCCGTTCCACAGCGGCGGCGTCGTGGTCGGCTTCGGCGGCGCGGTCGGCGACGGCGGCGGCGGCTTCTTCATGCGCTGGCTCTACGAAGTCGCCTACCCCTCGTGGCTGTTCTACGGCGTCGGTGTCGACACCGACTACCAGGACCGCGTGATCCTCGCCTTCCAGATCCAGGGCGCCTCCCCCATCGCCAGCTTCCCCATCTTCCCCTCGATCGACGCCGGCCTCGGACTCCCGATCCAGCTCTGGCCGGAAACCCGGGTCGGCGTGCGCCTGCGTTGCGGCTTCACCTGGGGACCGATCGGTTTCGACGCGACCTTCGACCTGTTCCCCGGCTACGACACGGGCCACCCGGACTTCGCCCAGATCGGACTGTACGGGCTGGTCGCGTTGTGACCGCCGGGAGCGCTATCGATCCGTCGCGCGCAGCAACGTCCGGTGCGGTTCCGGCAACCGGCGCGCCAGCCGGATCTCCACGCCGCCGACGGCGCGCCGCAGCGCGGCGTATTCGGCGAACGCCTCCGGGTCCGGCAGCCCGATCTGCACGGCGCGCAACAGGGTGTTCTTCGGCGTGTGGCTCGAGCCGACGAACTCCATCGCCGTGACCTCGTAGCCGCAGCCGCGCAGCAGCAACGTGCGCAGGGCGTCGGTCAGCGTCGCCCCGGCCTCGCGCCGCAGATGGTTGGAGCGCCAGATCGGCGCGAACGGGCCGCCGGCGCCGGCCTCCGCCAGCGCCGCCCAGCCCTGCGCCAGTTCCGCCTGACAGCAAGGCGCCACCGCGATCAGCTCGGCGCCCAGGCGCACGCCGAGCGCCAGCGCGTCGTCGGTCGCCGTGTCGCAGGCGTGCAGCGCCACCAGCACGTCCAGCGGCGGGTCGGCCGGCGGCGACGCGCCGAACGCCCGCGCCCACGCCGCGGGAACGTCGAGGTCCTCCAGTGCGGCCACCTCGCAGCGCAACGCCTCGTCCAGATCGACCAGCGCCGCCCGCTTGCGGAACCGCCGCACCACCACCGGGTCGCGGTCCACGCCCAGGAGTTCCGCCGGCCGTCCCCACCGGTGACGGAAACACCAGGCCAACACCAGCGTCAGGTAGGAGCGACCGCAACCGGCGTCGAGCAGCCGGACGGCGGACCGGCCGGCGGCGACCCGCCGCAGGAACGGCTCGAGCAGCAGGACCATCTGCCCGACCTGCATGTACTTGCGCACCGAGGCCGGCGACATCGAGCCGTCGCCGCGCAGCAATCCCAGGGCGCGCAGCAGCGGCGCCGCCTCCCAGGGCGGCAACACCAGCCGCAGGTCGCCGAACAGCTTCCGGCGCCGTTCCGCCGTCCAGAACGTCGACGCCCGGGCCGAGATCTCGGCGGCCCAACGCCGGCGTCGCTCGCGTTCCCGCGCCGTTTCCGCCGCGGACTCGTCCGGGCGTCCGACCGGCATGCCGCCCGCCCCGCGACCTCAGTCCCCGCAACGGCACCCGGCGCCGTGCGGCCCGCGCTGGCGGCCCGACAACGCGTCCGACAACCACGCCTCGATGCTCCGGCGCGTCCCGAATCCCTCGCTGGCCCCGATCAGCCGGCCGTCCTGGAACAGCAACAGGGTCGGCACCCCCTCGATGGCGAAGCGGTCGGCGGTCCTGGGGTTCCGGTCCACATCGATCGTCACCACGCGCAGCCGGCGCGCGAACTTCCGCGCCACCTCCGGCAGGACCCGCGCCAGCGCCCGGCACGGCTCGCACCACGAGGCCGAGAAGTCCACGAGCACCGGCAGCCCGCCGGTGGCGATCAACTCCGCGAACGTCCGGTCGTTCGCCTCGAGGACGCGCGTCGTCCGGCGGATCGCGGGCCCGGGTTTCCGCCCGGCGGCGCGACCCGCCCGCCCGGCGAGCCGCCCCCTGGAGCCTTCCCCGCTCGCCTGGCGCGCCGGTCGCGCGCCGGCCTTCCGGACCGTCTTCTTCTGCGCCATGTGTCGTGCTCCTCTCGTGAGCGCGGCACTGCTAGTCCAATTCGATCCGTCGCGCAATGCCGCGGGCGCCGTCGGGCCGATCCGGGCCGACCCAAGCCCCGGCGGGCGCGGCGGAGCCGGACATCCGGCGGCGAGCGGAAGATCGCAGTTCGGGACGCGCGGCGGCGCCGGAGCGCGGGGATGTGCGACGTCGAGGCTCAGCCGGCCAGCGGCAGCCCGTCTCCCCACGGCTCGTGCAGCAACTCCCGCACGACGCCGCCGAGCATCTCCACCGGGCGCCCGACCAGCGCATCGATCACCCTGTCCCGCAGCGCCGTCCGCGCCCCCGCCGGCGTCTCGGTCCCGGCCAGCAGCACCGTCGACGTCTCCGGCCGGCGCCGCCGGACCTCCGCCAGCAGCGCCACCCCGTCCATGTCGGGCAACTCGAGGTCGGCCACGACGAGCGCGGGCCGTTCCGTCTCCAGCGCCCCCAGCGCGCTGCGGGCGTCGCCGAACAGCCGGAACGAACGGCCCGGCCCGGCCAGCCGCCGCCAGACCGCGTGCCGCGACAACGGCCGCTCGTCGACGATGAAGATCGTGTTCCGCAGCGGCATCGCCCCGCTCTCCCGGGCGGAACGGTCTGCGCGCCGCCCCGCCTCCGAACCGTTGGTTGCGCGGAACCGGCTCCGGCTTCACCGCCTCCCGCCGTGACCCGGGACCGGACCGCCCGACTTGCAGTCCGTCCCGCCCCCTGGCATGCAGGGGATGCGATGCTCCGACCACGCCGCCGCTGGGCCTCGTTCGCCCTGCTGGCCGGGACGGCGGGATGCCTCGCCGGGCCGCCGCGGGCCGACGGGGTCGACGAGGCGTTCCTCTTGGATCGCCGGACGAATGCCGCCGGCGTCGAGGACGGGAGCGCCGCCGCCTGCGGCATCCTCCGGCTGGCCGACACCGCCGACCTCGCCACGTTGCGTGCGAGCGTCGGGCTGGACCCGCGGGCCGCGGAGGCCCTGCTGGCCTACCGCGCCGGTCCCGACGCCGTCGAGGGCACCGCGGACGACGAGCGCTTCGACTCGCTGGCCGAACTGGACGCCGTCCGCTGGGTCGGTCCGCGCGCCTTTGCGCGACTGCGCGACCACGTCGCGCGCGCCGGCTTCGCCTGCCCCGACGTCACGCTGTCGTTCGTCGTCCTGTCCGACTGGCATGGACAGCTCGAGCCGCTGCGCGCGGCCTCGGGCGAGGAGGCCGGCGGAGCGGCGGTCCTGTCGGCCTGTCTCGCGGCGGAACGGGCGCGGGATCCGAGCCTGCTGGCGCTGTCGGCCGGCGACCTGATCGGCGCGAGCCCCCCGCTGTCGGCGGAGTTCGGCGACCGGCCGGCCGTCGAGGCCGCGAACCGGCTCGGACTCGCCGCCGGCGCCCTGGGCAACCACGAGTTCGATCGCGGCCTCGAACGGCTCGCCGAACTCGCCGGCCGCGCCGCGTTTCCCTTCCTGGCCGCGAACCTCGACGGCGCCGACCCCGACCTGTCGTGCCCCGGCCTCCCGGGGCGCGCGTGCGTTCGCCCGTACGCCGTCTTCCCGGTGCACGGCCTGAAGGTCGCCGTGATCGGCATCGCCACCCCGGACACCGCCGGGCTCGTCCGCCCGGGCAGCCTCGGTTCGCTCGCCATCGGCGACCCCGTCGCCGCGGCCGAGAGCGCCCGCGCCGCCGCCGCGGCCGAGGGTGCGCAGGTCTTCGTCGCCCTGACCCACCTCGAAGTCCGCTCGACCGGCCCGACCGGCGAACCGTCCGGCCCCCTGATCGACTTCGCCCGCGCCGCCGCCGGCTTCGACCTGGTGCTGGGCGGCCACAGTCACCGGGACGCCGTGCATCGCGTCGCCGGGCGTCTCGTCGTGCAGACGCGGGACGCCGGCGCCGACTTCGCGCGCATCGCCCTGCGCTACGACTTCGCCGCGCAGGGCGTCGTCGCCGCGGAAGCCGAGCTCGTGCCCGCGTCCGTGCGCGGCGTCGCGCCCGACCCGGCGATGGAAGCGTGGCTCGAGACCCTCCGCGTCGATCTGGCCGCGGCGCTCGACGAGCGGCTCGCCGTCGCCGAGGCGCGGTTCGACGACGGGACGGAAGACCCCGGACGCCTCGAACTGGCGCTCGGCGACCTGGTCGCCGATGCCCTGCGCTGGCGGACGGGCGCCCGGGTCGCGTTCGTCAACCGCGGCGGGATCCGCGGCGCGCTGCCGTCGAGCTACGTGCCGCGCGACCGGACCCTGCGCCGGCCTGCCCCCGGGTTCGCCCCCGGACCCCCCTACGACCTCGTGCGCGGCGACGTCCGCACGCTCCTGCCGTTCGACAACGCCGTCGTCGTCCGCGCCGTGACCGGCGCCCAGCTCTGGGCGATCTGCGAACACAGCGTCGAGACCCTGCCGGAACCCAACGGCTGGTTCGCCCAGATCTCCGGTTTCCGCTTCACCTTCTCCTCCGCGCATCCTCCCGGACGTCGCGTCCGGTCGGTCACGCTGGACGACGGCACCCCCGTGGCCGCCGACGACGCCACCCTGACCCTCGCCACCTGCGACTACGTCGACCAGGGGGGCGACGGCTACACCATGCTCGCCGGCGGCGATTCGGTAACGGTCGAGACGATCGACGCGACGCTCGCCGCCTACCTCCGCGCTCGCGGCTCCGTCGCCCCGAGGATCGAGGGGCGGATCCTCGAAGTGCCGTAGGACCGACCGGGAGGAGGGCGACGCGCCGGGGCGCGCCGCAGGAACGTCCGCTCAGGGGGCGTCGAGCAGGTTCTGGCACTGGCCCGCCGGGGCGGCGCCGGAGAAGGCCCCGGCATCGATCGACCCGGAGTACAGGAAATAGATCTGGGGCGGTAGTGCCGGGCGCGCGGGGCACAGCGTTTCCGGCACCAGGGAGTTCCCGGCGTAGGACAGCACGACGCAGGGCCGCCCGCCGTCGCACGGCGTGCCGGTCGCCTCGGCCGGCACCGTGAACGTCTCCGCGACCCCCTCGCCCGCGAGCTGCAGCGAGTCGATGGTCACGGTATCGGCCGCCGGCGCCGCGAGCAGCTGGACCACCACGCTCAGGTTCGACGTGTCGCCGATCGGATCGGGCGACCGGATCAGCGCGGCCGTCCCGGAACCGAGGCTGCCGAGGCCGCCGTGGCAGGTGAGCAGCACGTCGTCGCCCGCCACCGTCGTCTCGGCCGCCCAGTCGCCCTGGCTGGAGGTGCCCGCGAGACGGACGACCACGTCGTGGATTCCCGCCGTGCCCCGGACCAGCGCCGGGGTCGCCGGCGCGCAGAGCGCCAGGTCCTCCGCGGTGGCGGCCAAGCCGGCGAAGATCGTCTGCTGGGCGAGGGGGAGGGGGTCGAGCGTTCCGCCGCCGGGAGGCTGCGGGTCCGAGGCCTCGCGCGTCCCTTCCCCCGCAATGATCGACAGCGACGTCACGCGCGCGCTCGTCACCTGCGCCACCCCGGGGGCGCGCGTGAACCCGCCGTAGAACCGCACCCGGGACCGCTCGGGCGCGTCGACGTTCACCGCGAACTCGAGCTCGTAGCCGTGGAGCACGACCAGCGAGCCGCCTGCGCCGTCGTCGTCACTGCCGCCGTCCGCGTCGGTCTCCGGCGCCGTGTCGCCCGCGTCGGCCTCGGGCACGCACGAGGTGCCGGCGGGCCGGTAGCCCGGTTCGCAGACGCACACCGGCCAGGTTCCATCGACCAGGCACTCGCCGTGGCCGCCGCAGGTGACCCCGTCGCACGGCGAGCTTGGCGACGATTCCGAGCAGCCGGCGAACGCCAGCCAGGCTGCGGCACCGACCGTCACCAGGAATGTCCCCGAGCCTGCCCTCACCGGATTCCACCGCATGACCGTGAGGATAGCCTCGACCGCCGGTGATGTCGAACGGCTGCGGCATGCCCCTGGCCGAGCCGCCGATTCCGATTTATACTACGGCCGTGATGCAGGCACGTATAGCCGGATTGTGTCTGTCGGTCGCTCTCGTCGGATGCGCGGCGACGGGTGCGGACGACGAGGACGTCTACCTGCCCGAGGTGACGCCGCGCGACATCGTGCGGGACGGGGATGCCGAGCCGGACGGCCCGCGCCCGGACGGCATCCGTCTCGACGTCCCGCTCCCGGAAGACTACGGTCTGGAGGTTTCCGAGGCGTCCGACGCCTGCGCCGTCCGCAACCCCTGCGGCGGCTGTGCGAACCTCGAGGCGAGCCCCGGGACGCCGTGCGACGGGTGCGGCGGGACCTACGTCTGCGCCGGCCCCGACGAGGTGACCTGCGCGACGATGTGCAGCCCCAACGGCTGCGCCGACAGCACGCGCGAGGCGTTCCTCAACATGACGACCTACAACCGGATCGCCGCCTGCGCGGGCGGATTCCAGGTCGCCGGGCTGCTCCACGCGACGCCGCAGTGCTCGCGCAATGCCGGCAACAACTCGACCAACCCCAACGGCATCGGCTGCTCGATCGCCGACCTTTGCGCGGAAGGCTGGCGTCCCTGTGCTTCCCCGCGCGAGGTGCAGCAACGCACCGGCGCGGGCATCCCGTCCGACTTCCCCGCCGCCTCGTTCTTCGCCGCCGCCGTTTCCGGGCCCGCGGACGACGACATCTGCGGCATCGGCTCCAACGATTTCTACGGACTCGGCACCGCCGGCGGCACCGCCGACCGCGGCACCTGCGCCCCGCTGACCCGTTCCAGCGGGGACCAGTGCGACGACCTGCCGGCGCCGTGGGACTGCGGCGAGTCGACGACGTGGCCCAACCAGTTCGACGAGGCGGACAAGGTGACCAAGCCCGGACCGCAAGGCGGCGGCGTCCTGTGCTGCCTCGCGGCAGGGTAGGAGGAGGACGATGATGCGCCGAGAACCTGGCTTGCGCACGCTGGTCGCGATTCTCGCGGCGGGCGGCGTCCTCCTCGTCCCCGGCACCGCCGGGGCCGCCATCCCCGGGCGGACCGAGTCGCCCGTGCACTGGGAGTACTCCCAGGACTTCTGCGGCGTCGGCGTCGATTGGGACACCGGCTGGGTGCCGTCCGGCTCCGACGTCCAGGTTCGCATCCAGTTCCGCATCGCCTGCGACTTCCAGAGCGAGCTGGACGGCAAGGGGGTGCTCGTCTGGCCGCCCGCCACCCAGCTCTTCTTCCAGGGCGACCCGCGCGGCGGCGACTTTTCCCAGGCGATCGGCGTCTTCTTCGACGCCCGCATCCGGTGGGACATCGATACCCCGATCGGTCACTCTCGCGGCGAGATGCCGATCCCCTACGTCCCCCACATCGATATCGGCTGCCTCGACCGCGGCATGCAGTTCACCCCCTTCCTGCTCTCCGGCAACCCCGACCGGCCCGCCCACCTCCTCTGCCAGGTTCCCCGCTTCCTCGTCTTCTCGTACGACATCCTCGACCTCGTCCTCCCCGAGATCTCCGCCTTCGCCTCCGTCAACATCAAGATCTACCTGTCGATCGATCTGCACAGCTACTTGCAGGGCAACAAGATCGTCGTGAGCGAACACGAGCAGGAGATCCTCGAGGAGTACGGCCGCGCCTTCGTCTATCCCCGCGGCTCCCCGATGCTCAATCTCACGGCGCAGTACTTCGCCGACCTGTCCCACCAGATGATCGTCACGATCCACCCCGAGGTCGAGTTCGAGGTGCTCGGGTTCGACTTCGGCTTCGACATCATCGATGTCGGCATCCCGATTCCCGAGATGAGCGACCAGTGGATCTACGACCCCCAGGAGCTCACCTTCTACTTCCCCGACATCGAGGCGGCCCCGGAACTCGACTTCGGCCGGACGCAGGTCGGCCGGCCGCGCATGAAGCGCTTCGCCGTCGAGAACGTCGGCTTCCAGGACCTCGAGCTCTACGCCCGCACCGGACTCCCCTTCGGCGTCGACCCCAGGCTCGGCGACCCCGAGGAACCTCCGATGACCATCCCCGCCCCGGGCCTCGAAGACATCATCGTCTCGTTCGATCCCGACGGCGAAGGAACCGCCCGCGGCGTCCTCCGTTTCGAGACGAACGATCCCGACGAGCCGTGGGTCGACGTGCGGCTGATCGGCGAGGCGACCTACGACGACGTCGGCGAGTACACCGATCCGGACGACTGCGAGGGCGACGAGTGCTTCACCGGCGGCGGCTGGGCCTCCACCGGCTGCGGCTGCCGCACCACCAGCACCTCGTCCTCCGGCCCGCTCGCCGCCGCGCTCGCCGTCCTCGCCGCCGCCCTCCTCGGCCGCCGCCGCCGCCGTTCCGGTTGACCTCGCGAGCCCTTCCGATCGAGTCTGCGGCATGCGGCCCGCGTACGGGGTGAACGTCCTCCAGCCCGAACGGCTCCATCTGGCCGGGCACATGCTGGCCGGCGTGCTGCGGCGCGCCTGCGCCGACCCCCGCCGCGCCCGCCGGGCGTCCCGGATCCGCGGCGCCGTCGCGGTCGATGCCGGCGGCATGCGGAC